>JAGVQJ010000140.1 GCA_020051775.1 Calditrichota bacterium
ATGCCTGGGATTCAAGCGACTGGCAGGGTAGTTGGATTTCCCGTCTGGGAGTGGAAACAACTGCACTTTACCAGTTCAGTTTTCGCGTGGGTTGGTCGGTAGACTCGGGTGCCAAGCGCTCTTATAATCATTTGGGATTAGGTTTGGGGCCGGAATGGCTGCGCACCAATATGGCTTGGATTCATGAACCGGGATCGGATTTCACGTGGTGGGATGGATTTAGGATTGATGTGTCTACCAATCTACGGTACGATATGTTGCCTCGATGGCTTCATTAAACACTGCAGATCGAACTTAATGGTAATCCTTTCAACCCCAGAGATACAGAGAGCACTACATTTGCTTGACTTTGCCGGTGGATGTTCGTATATTCAAAGGACCTTTCCCAATACATCTTAAATCCTTTCTGCATCATGCTCGACGATATTGATGAAATCCCCGAGGGCGGTGCTCTCTTGTATCAAGGCAGTAGGTATATGCTGTTGCCACCGGCTGCACTGGTGGATTTCCAAAAGTCCATGGAGGATAAACTCGGTACGGAGGCGGTGAGTCAAGCTCTTTATTCAAGCGCTCTTCGCCAGGGTAGATATTTTACTGGTAAAGTGTTGGACGAGCTTTCGCTGGAACCAGATGATGCCGTGCGCTATATGGCTGCCTTAGCGCGAGGCATGGGATGGGGGCGTATCGAGATTACTTCCTTGGATATAAGTAGCCTCACTCTGGAATTGGAAGCTTTTCATAGTGCATTCGCTGAAGAATACGGAAAAGCGAAAGATCCTGTATGTTCTTTCATTAGAGGATTTTTTGCCGGTGTATGGCAGGCCGTTACCGGTTCTGAAGTCGAAGGCTTGGAGATGCATTGCCGAGCCGTGGAAGGCCCCAGTCCCTGCATCTTCGTCTTCGCCGGTTCTGCCGATCGGAAAAAATTACGAGTCTCAATTTCACAGGTTAAAGTCGAAGAAGATTAGTCGCGTAAAAAGGAGAATCCATGGGGTCACTAGCACTTTTCAATGAAGATAGTTTCGAAGATGAAGTGCTGAAAAGCGAGGTGCCGGTACTGGTAGATTTCTGGGCGGAGTGGTGCGGGCCTTGTAAAGTGATCGCTCCCATTATCGAACAGATTTCTATAGAATACGAAGGGCGCCTGAAGGTGGGTAAGCTCAACGTTGACGAAAGTCCACAAGTGGCCTCGAAATTTGGAATACGAGGTATCCCTACGCTATTATTATTTAGGCAGGGTAAACCCGTCGAGCAGATCATCGGGGCTGTTCCCAAAGCTCAAATAGTTGCAAAATTGAATTCACATCTTTAGGAGTTGTACATGCCTCGTGGCCACGCGAGTAAAGTTAATTCAAATTGGTCAAGTCCTCGCCTGATAAAAGAAATATTGGAAGAGGCGCGCACGATTGCCATTATCGGGATTTCAGATGACCCTTCCCGACCCAGCAATGAAATAGCTCGTTATTTGATCGAGAACGGCTATCATGTGGTGGGGGTTAATCCTTCGCTGGAGGAGGTTTTGGGTGCACTCTGTTACCCCTCGCTAAAAGCCATTCCCGAACCCGTGGACGTGGTTGACGTATTTCGTAAACCCGATGCACTCGAATCCATTGTAGAGGATGTGATTAGATTGGAAATCCCCTATTTATGGCTGCAAGAAGGAGTTGTAAATCCTGATGCCGCACTGCGGGCTAAAAGCGCTGGAATTAAGGTTATTATGGATCACTGCATGAAAAAAGAGCACACGCGTCTGCGTATGTAGCCATTAGTGATGGGTTATCGTCACCTGAAATCCGGTATGAAAGTAGCATCAGATATTAAGAATAATTTGCATACTTGGCAAGTCCCAGCTATTGTTGTATTGGGGGCGGCGCTGCGTTTGATTCATCTTGGAGCGCGCAGCTTTCGCACTGACGAGGGGATCATCGCACAGTTGGCCCAATTAGATTTTCCCGGAGTATTAAGGGCTTCCCTGGAAAACAGCACTCCCGCCGGCCTGAATCTTCAGTTGCACGTCATGTACCTGCTGTTTGGGAATTCGCAGTTTGTGTTATCCTTGGTGCCGTTGCTTTACGGCGTGCTAACCATCTACTTCACGTATCTTTTAGCATCACGCTATCTCTCCCGTGACATCGGACTGATGGCGTCGTTTCTCGTGGCGGTTTCACCTTACTGCGTCTTCATCTCCCAGGAATTACGCCCTTATTCGCTAATGACGTTGACAATCCTGGCCTCCTGCTACTTTTTTTTACGTTATTTGGAATCAGGAGAAAAGAAGTTTTGGCTGTTGGCTCTGATTTTTACCATTGGAGCCACTTACAGTCATTTTTTCGGTTGGTCGGTGTTGATAATCGAGAATATCTATTTCTTCCTGCGAACCAAACATCATTCGCGTTATATTTTATCGTGGCTGGGGTTACAAATTCTGGTAATTCTGGCCTTTTCCCCAACTCTTTTAGGAACGCTGAACGTATTGGATGCCTCAGGGGTCAGCACGGAACGACTGGTCGTTAGCAATTTCGGCTTTTTCCTCTACAGCGCTGTGAAGAAAACTTTCGGCGCAGTGCTGCATTTCGCTGGCGGGTATTACTTCTTCGATCTCCCTATCGGTAAGATGCTGAGTATACTGCGACAGCCCGGACAAGGACTCATGTTACTCATAATGTTTGCAGTTCCATGGATTTTCCTGGTGGCTGGCTCATGGAAACTGTTCAAATGGAAGAGTTGGCCAAATCTCATCATAGTACTGATGTTTCTGATACCGGTTTCCGTTCTGCTAATCGAAGGCACCAATCCTAACTACTACAGTCCGGCGAGTCCCGCCTTTTTTATCATTTTAGGTGTGGGCATTCTGGCGTTGGTATCTTTCTGGAGACGGATTCTGGTTACAGCTTATTTAATAATGTGCGGAGTGGCCTTGCTGCATATTTATAGCTCTCCGGTGAATACTTTCCTGACCGAGGATTATCAGGGTTTGGCCAGGTATCTGGATCAGAATCGTTCCACAGGCGAGGCGGTTGTGTTCTGGGGAGGTTCCAACGCTTCCCATGCCTGGAATTATTACGATCGTTATCAATCCATTTACATGATGCCGGGTTGGTCGCCGCAGTGCTTTTTGATCGCCCGAGTGGACAAGCCGCGACCGCAGACCTTCATGCGCGCGGACGTTTTTCCGAATGTGATGGATTCCTTGCTCGCGAAGGCGCCTCGTGCCTGGTATGTTATTCAGGGCGAGCCTGAAGAAATCGAGACGCTGTTTCCGCCGCTACAACAGAGCTATCAATTGGAATTGCGTTCGCGGCAACCCTATCTTAATCTGCTGGAAATCAGGAAACGAAGTCCAAAATTATAGAATCAGATTGACTTACAGTAAATCACAGCTAACAGACGGAGAAAGACTATGGCCACCTTTAAATGCTCGTCCTGCGGCGCTGAATTGGACGCTCGCTGCAAACCCAAGAAATGCCCGAAATGCGGAACTGAGAACTGCTTGAAGAAGAAAGAATAGTTGCTCAAGATCTGGTAACTCTGGGAAGGCGGCTGATTTTTAAATTTTATTAACGCGGATGAGATTATGCGCAAGTCATTAGTTCTAAACCTTGTCCTGGTAGGGCTTCTCCCCGCTATGCAAGCTTGGGGATTTTCGGGTTCTTCGCTCTATTTAAAATGGGAGCGAGAATTAATACCTCGTCTGGAATCAGGTCGTTGGGTGACGGGTGAACCGGTATTGGATGAAATATTAGCCGGATTTCAGTTGGAGAACGTAACCCGAGTGATTCAGGGTAAAAAAGCAAAAGATCCGGCAGGGCTGAAGAATGTTTTACGGCTTGATGTATCCGAAGTGAATAACGTCGCAGACGTGTTGAGTTCTCTACGCCGCCTTCCCGGTACCCTCTACGTTGAAGAAAATCCACTGCGTTCTACCTGCCAATGGCCGGGTAAATCCCAACCGCATTACCTCTGCGAGGTGCCCAATGACCCCATGTATCCTCAACAGTGGTTTTACCCCATTATGTCGAGTCCGGCGGCCTGGGATGTAGCGCGTGGCAGTGGGGTCGTCGTTGCGGTTGTAGATAACGGCACCCATTGGGAGCACCCAGATTTATTGGACAATGTCTGGATAAATCCTGGAGATCCCACATACAATGGGGTAGACGATGATGGCAACGGCTTTGTGGATGATGTCCGCGGCTGGGACTTTTTCGACTATGATAATAATCCCAAGCCGGAGGCGCCGCAAGGAGGCTCAGTAGATCATCATGGCACTCATACTGCCGGACTGGTAGCCGCAGTCATGAACAACAACCGAGGAGTGGTGGGCATGGCCCCATCCTGCAAACTTATGCCGGTGCGTACCGGACTTGGCACCAGCATCTATTTTGGCTTAGAGGGGATTATTTATGCGGCTAACAATGGCGCAGACATCATTAGTTTATCCTGGGGAGGAAACACTTTCAGCAGTTTTGAACAAGACGTCGTGACCGATGCTGCTGCACAAGGCAGCCTCATTGTGGCCGCCGCTGGAAATCAAGGGAGCATGTTTCCTCATTACCCCGCCGCTTATGGCGGTGTGTTGTCCGTTGGCGCTACTGGCCCAGATGATCACCGGGCAGGTTTTTCTAATTATGGCACCTGGGTTAAAGTCAGCGCTCCTGGTTCTTCCATATTGTCATTGGGTTATAATTCCTATGTGGTCATCTCAGGAACTTCGATGTCCACCCCCATAGTCGCCGGGGTAGCAGCCCTCGTGAAATCATATCATCCTGCCTGGAGTGGGGCTCAGGTCTATAATCAGATTCTCTTTACCGCCGATCCGATTGATGCGCTTAATCCCGGCTACGCTGGTATGATGGGTAGCGGCCGAGTGAATGCTTATAGGGCCGTAGCTGAAACTGCGCCGGGTCTCAGCATAACGAATTTGAGCACAATCGAGCAGACCGGCGATATGGATGGCCGCTTGGATCCGGGCGAAACGGCCGCATTGATTATTTCCCTTGAAAACAGCGGTTCCGTCACGAGCGATGTTCGCGTCATGCTCTCCAGCAGCAATGTTAATTTGCAGGTAGTTCAAGGGAATTGGATCATCCCACAGCTCGCTGCGGAGACAACTATCAATAACGCCTCCAGCCCATTTGTAGTTTCAGCATCTCTTCTGGCCAGTTCAAACCTTCCCGTTACCCTAACCTTCTCTGCAAGAGCGGAATCCTTCTACCGTGTTGATCTTCCCATGACGATCTGGATTGATCCCAATTTTGCTGATCATGACACAGGGAACGTGCTGTTAACCGTTACTGATTTTGGCGCATTCGGATATCTTAACTACCTTAGTCCTTATGATCCCCCGCCGGGTTCAGGCCTGCGCTTTCCGAAAAACAGCGCCAATGTGCTGTATCTTGGTTCGATGATGGCGGGAGTTTCCCCCTCTAAAGTTAGCGACTGCGCCTGGGGAGACTTTTATACTCCTCGTTATGATTGGCAAACCGTTGACGGCGGTGAAATCCTCATAACGCCAGGTACCGCCGCCGATCAGAGCGGTTTAGCCATTTATCAGGATACCGGTGCGCCTGTTAATAATCAATGCGGATTGCGCGTCACTCAAAATAGCTATGCCTGGACCGAGACCCTCAATGAAGATTTCGTAATTCTATCTTTCAGCCTACAGAATGTCTCTGGAAACCAACTCGACAGCCTCTATGCGGGAATATTTCTCGATCTGGATGTCGCTTATCATGATTCCAACAAAGCCGGATGGGAACCCGAGCAGAATATGGGCTACCTTTACAATCCAATGGTTTTAACTCCCAATCCGCGCTATTATGGCCTGAGTATCCTTTCCAACCCGGCGGTTTCCTATCGCGTCATTGACATTTTCAATGATCTCTATCCCTACGAAAGAATGACCGATTCGATGAAGTACGTTTACATGTCTTCCGGAATGGTTCAAACCGTCGGCTTAAATCTTTCGGATTATGCCATGCTGCTGTCGGCGGGACCATACTCGCTGGTGGCCGGTGACAGCGTACTGGTGAGTTTTGCGGTTCTGGGAGGAGATAATTTAAATGATCTGAGAAGCAACGCCGATGCTGCTCAAATGAAGTGGGACAACTTAGCCTCCACACCGTATGATTTCCCATCCTTCAAGCCTACCTTTACAATCACAGGTACAACGCCGCAGCCCGCGAATGGAAGCGTCAACCTGAGTTTCTTTCTGCCAGGCGCCAGCCGAATAGTTTTTGATCTAATTGACGTCTTAGGGAGGGTAATCCCCATCTGGGCAGCATACTACCCAGAAGCTGGGTCTCACAGCGTGATATTGCCTGATCGCGATTTAACCTCGGGTGTCTATATTCTTCGTGGGACCTCAGATTTCGGTAGATCTGCGGTAAAAATGGTTTGGCTGAAATGATCTACGATGGCTATCATCATCCCTTAAAGCGATATAAAATACCCGGCCTCGAACCGGGTATTTTTAGCCCTCCCCCCTAATAATTCCAAAATTACCTTGACTTGACAGGGATGAACAACTTATCTTGATGCAACCGAAACCCAGGACAAACCGATCACTGGATAGTTACTTTAATCCTGAAATAATGGATAGAGAGGAGCCCTTATCAGCCTGTTGTATTGATTTGTAATACCAGATCGCGGGCGAAACATCATCTGCGACTGGGGTAATATCTGTGCTCAACCAGGAGGTTGTAATGAGGAGAGGATTAGGGGCGGGCCTGTCCCTGTGGTTTGGACTGGCGATCCTACTTTCTGTTGCGTTGGCAGCGGGAGGGATAAACGGGGGGAATCCGCAGATCATAATCACCGGCGCCGAACCCTTACATAACGGCGACGTTGTGACAATGCGAGGATCGAATTTTCCTCCGGGAGAAGAGCTTGGCGACCTGGGCGCTGTTGTCAAAATATTGTCAACTCTGCCAGATGGCCGGACCGTAGTGAATGAATACCGCGGATTTAGCCTATCCGATTTGTCAGTTCGGTCGGACGCCACAGGTGGCTTCCTGGTGCAAGTCCCTCTTTCAATACTCCAGGGCGTTCATGGTTGGGTTGAGCTGGGGTTATATCGTCAGGGGAAGAGTCTGCACTCCAATATGCTGAATGTGGAAGATTCAGGACTATTGCCGCCTCGTGAACCCGGAGCTACAGATGCCACTGCCGGCACGCTGATCTTCGGGGACTTTCCTCGTGGCGGACCAGGAGAAGATCCCGCCGCGAATGACGACGATGTTCCCTTATCCGGAAGCGGTTGGGATGGCGATTTATTCCAGGTGGACGAAGAACGCTACACCACCACGGATGGTACCGGCACACCAGTTCTTCAAAGCGCTCTCACAAATGACGTAACCTTCGACGGTTCCGGTAATTTGGAAGGCACCTCTTCCGCAATTTTAGAGGGGTTGACGCCAACCTATAAATCCATTCGTGTGGCGGTCGTGGTCTGGAATCCACCTGACTGGTCTTCGATTAGAGGCAATAATACCGATGGATCAACCCAGGGTGAGGGTTACCTCACGACAGCGGATGTGACCGCTCCGACTTTGCTGGCAGCTTCTGCAACCTCGTTAACCTCCATCACGGTGACCTTCACCGAAGCCGTCATCACTCCAGCCCTCAACGCCGACGCCATTGACAACTGGACAGTGACCTTCAATGGAAACAAAGCGGTTGCCTCTCTGTCGCCCTTGGGAGATACGACCACTACCGTCATTCTGACAGTTGCGGACCTGGGGGATCGCGGCGCCACACCGACGGTTGATTTTGCTTCCGGTGCAGACGAATTTGAAGACGTTTCTGGTAATGATGCGGCGCTCGGTAGTCTATTGGCTGCAGACGACATCATTCCGGCCGCGCCCTCTTTGACGGCTCCTGTTGATGGCACCTTTATGGAAGGCGCATCAGTAGCTTGGACCGCCACCGCTGGCGCAGGAACTGATAACTCTCTGACGGGGCTTAAATTTCAGGGCTCCGATAATGGCAGCAGTTGGACCGACCTGGAGACCGATGTTTCCTCGCCCTACGGCGGGACCTATAATTTTGGGACAAAATACACATACTATCGTGCGCTGGCTTACGACAGCGAATCCAACACCACCGGTTCTACCGCCACCGCCAACCTGCAGGATGCCCAACATCTGCACCTGACCACTATTCCTGCTTCGACTCAGGCCGGGGTAGAATCCGGCCAGTGGGTATTCACCGTGCATGACAACTACGGCAACCCCGAAGCTATCACTCAAACGGTTGCCCTGTCAACTACCTCCACGCTGGGACTGTTTCGTGGAACACCAGGGGGAGAGTACATTAGTTACCTCAGTCTGAGCAATAATTCCTCGGCCAGTTTCTACTACATAGATACCCGGGTTGGCACACCCTGGATCAAGGTCGTCAACATCGCACTTTTAGATGATTCCACACAGTATGAAGTGACCGATAATACTGGTATAACTTCGATTAAAATCAGAACCTCTGCCGGTGGCGGAGGATCAGAAACCGGCACCATTGAAATCGGCGGCGCAGCGGGCGGTGGCTCTTATAATGTCACCCCCTGGATGTACGTTGCAGGGTATAACTCTTTGGGCGCGTATGTGCAGGACGTAGCGGCTGATTGGACGACGACCGGTTCCCTGCCCAGCGGCGGTGGTTCCGGATTCGAGAATGCGGACCCCGTTACGAACAACCGCTATACTGCTGTTTCAGCCGTCAATTGCACGGGAACGATTGTCGCAACCTATAGCGGGTTGACCGATGCCACGGGTACCATCACAGTAGACGCTACCAAACCCGCGACGGTAACGGGATTCAACGTCGCCACCGACCCGAACGACTCACTCTACATCAATGCCACTTGGAACCAAACTTCCAGCTATGACGATGGGAGCAGCGCCGCCTCCGGGAATGTAGGTGACTTTGACGTTCGCTACTCTGCCGTTAAATGCAGCACCGAAGCGCTCTGGAATTCGGCTATTCAGGTCAATCAATCTGGCAAGCCGGCCTCGTTCAATAACTCCAACTCGTGGCGCATCTATATGGGTGACGTTTTCGCGGGCTTCTATTTTTACGCCATAAAAACGATGGATCCTCAAGGCAACTGGTCATTGATGGGTTCAGGCTGTTTCACCACACAGAGCGACTACTCGCTACCGGTGACTCTGTCCGCCTTCAATGCCAATGGGGGTTACGGACGCATCACGTTATCCTGGTCCACCGAATCGGAAGTTGACGCCCTGGGATTTCAAATTTGGCGCGCCGATAACGAAGAGTTCATTAATCCAATACAGGTGGCGAGTTACCTGGAAAATACTGAACTGCTTTGTCGCGGGGATGTGACCACCGGCGCAGACTACGAATGGGTGGATACTCAAAATCTTCAGCCGGGAGCGGTTTACTACTACCGCCTGGAGACTGTGGACCTGAATGGCCATGCCGAGATCAGCACGCTTACTGCCACAGGCTCTTGCCAGGCTTTACCCGGAGAACTGGCGTTAAGTCCGAATTTCCCCAATCCATTCAATCCGGATACTCAGTTCGATCTGCAATTGCCGCTGAATACCACGGTATCAGTATCTGTCTTCGACCTGCGCGGCAGGGAAGTCGCCAGAATCGTTGATGGCGCCAACTTGGAAGCCGGTGTCCACCGGCTAAGCTGGAATGGTCGTACCCAGAATGATGGGCCGTTGCCTTCGGGTATCTACTTCTGCCGCTTGCAAACGCCGGGTGCACAGAGAATTATCAAGATGATGCTGTTGAAGTAGGATCTCCATCATCAAGGGGGGAAGGGCCGACTTTCACGTCGGCCTTTTCATTTTATTCCGCTTTACTCGGAATCAAATCGTAGGGGTCGAATCACTCCCGAAATATCTTGCATAATAATCATTGCTTTGCTATTTTTTATGGGGATAATGAATTCGGGATATTTACTCTAATTTAGACAAGGTGCGGGGGGAAGGATGAGGATCTTGCGCGTCCTTATCGTGTCGGTGATGATCTTAGGATTAGGTTCGATTTCTCTATCCTCTGCGGAGGAGCTTCGAACACTGCCAGAAAATACGACTTGGGATAAGACTGCCAGCCCATACACAATTACGGGTGATCTACTCATCCCGGCGGGAGTACGGCTGACTGTTAAGCCTGGCGTTAAAGTGCTTATGGGGCCCAACGCCAGTTTGGTGATTGAAGGAGAAATCACCGCTCTGGGCAGCGCGGATGATCCTATCCTATTCACCAGCTCAGCTCAAAATCCATCTTCTGGAGATTGGGGTAATTTGCGCTTCGTCACTGCAGATACCACACTTTCTTATGATGAGGCCGGCAACTACATTAAAGGTTCGCGCCTTGAATATTGCGTAATCGAGTACGGCGGCATACCTGCAGTAGGAACTTCCAAGGAGTTTTTAGGTGGAGCTATCCATTGTCGTAAATCATCGCCATTTCTCCGCCATTTGACCATCCGCTTTAATCAAGGGCAATTTGGCGGCGGTGTATATTGTCATGAATTCGCCTCGCCCCATATCGAAGATTGCCTTTTCCTGGAGAACTCTGCGACCCAATCCGGAGGTGGTCTGGCCTGCTTTTTCTATTCCAATGCCGTTGTCAAGCATAATGTATTTCATGGAAATCAGGCGGCTGAACACGGCGGAGGAATCTACTTTTCGTTCAGTTCCCCCCAAATCCTCGACAATATAATCGAAAACAACACTGCGCGCTATCAAGGCGGTGGTCTCCATGGGTCGAATACCGTAACAAAATCAATCTCCCGAGTACGCGGTAATGTGTTACTCTCCAATCACGCCGGGGAAAAAGCCGGGAATATCTATATCACGGCCAAAATCGAGACGATTTTCCAAGAAAACTGCTTGTTCACCGATCAAGGCTATGAAGTCTATGTTGATGCCCTTGAAACTGACTTGGATTTTAGCGGCAATTATTTCGGTCCCTTGGGCGCTGGAGATCTCGAAGCGCGAGTGCGAGATCGCTACGACGATCCCGAGCAGAAAGTTCTGATCTGTGACCCAGTGCTGGAAGCCCCGCCGCGTGGGTTGCCCAATGCTCCCCACGAGATCAGTTCTCTGACCCTGGCTGGTGATGCTGGGTTCGTAAGCGACTGGCCTTTTCCAGTTTGCTATAAAGCTCCACTTTATATCGAAATAAAAGCCTCAGATCGAAACCCTTACCATGCTGATTGGATTCCTGTCCGCCTCAGATCGAGCGAAAGTGATCTTAAAGGAGTCATCACGCTGGCCTGGGAAACTGGCCCTTCAACCGGCCTATTTCGTCTGATGGGGATTGTCGAAAAGTTCAGTTCCGCTTCGCAGGCCGCCATAAAAGCCTCGGAAGGGGAAACAGTTTTCATCAGTATTGAAGATACTTCGGGATTTGAGATTTCACGCAGAGTAGATCCCTCTCAAAGCTATATCACTGCCTTCAGCCTGCCAAATGAAGCAGATTCGCTCCATATTGTCGGACACCAACCCTTAACAGGTTGGCGATATCGCAATATCTTCGGAAATCCGCAGGTTAAATACGAGTTGCAGCTCTGCGAAGGTAGTGTCTTTTCAGCCGTACCTTTGTGGAGCAGCGGCGAGACACAGGACTCCAGCACGAGTGTTGAGATTCATCGCGTAGAACTGAAGGATGGCAGTCGTTATGCTCTTCGTTTGAGGATAAATAGTGGTGCGGCCTGGAGTGAGTGGGCGACCATGGCGTTACGGTTAAACAGTTTACCCTCGGTGCCACAACTTCTATCGCCCTTAGGTGATCAGATCGTAAGCCAGGAACATCCGACACTGAATCTGCAAGCTTCGACCGATGCTGAAAACGATCCGATACAATATGAAGTGCAGCTTTATCAGGACGCTGCCTTCACACGGGTTCTGGCGATCGAGAAGGAGCTCAGAGCGACGGGAATGACAGCCGCCTGGTCTCCGGCCATTGATCTGAAGGACAATGCCGAATACTTCTGGCGGGCGCGCTCGCGAGATGCCTTCGAAATCGGGGCTTGGGCGCAAACCGGGCATTTTTGGATGAATCCGCTTGAAGAACCGCCATTACCTTTTACCTTGACCGATCCTGAAAAAGATCAGCAGGTCTATCATCTTCAGCCGGTGTTCTCGTGGCATCGGACGGTGGATCCCGATCCTCTCTCTAAGGTGCACTATCGTTTGCTGATTTGTCCTGACGAAAAATTTACACCGTCCGCCACGATTAAACAAGAGACCGAGGTGACCTTCCTGAAAGCTGACCGGGTCTTGAAAAACGATGCCACCTACTTCTGGAAAGTTGAAGCGGTGGACAACACCAACCGTGCAACCCCATCGCAAACGGTGGGACGATTTAGCGTCTCTACAACCCCCACCGCTCCGCACTTAGCCGGGCCGTTTAAAGGAGAAGAGTTGCGCTCCGGCAACCGGCTGGCCTGGTCGAAATCCACGGATCCCGATCCGGAAGATTCCCTCGTCTATCACCTTCAGATCGCAGAAAACGATTTTTCCAAACTGATGTTCGACGAGTTCGTCTTTTCAACGGAAGTAGTGATTGACTCGCTGCGTAATTTCCATTTACTTAAGGACGACAAGGAATATCGTGTCCGGGTTCGAGCCGAAGACGACCAGAACATTGCCTCTGCCTGGTCGCCGGATGAAGCGCACTTTTTTATGAATAAAGTCAATACCGCGCCGGGGCAAATTACCGGTTCAGCAGAACCCCATGGAACTGTGGAAATTAATCCGACGCCGATAATCGCCTGGGGACCGGCGACAGATGGCGATCGCAGCGATCCTGCTTCCAGTTTATCCTACCTACTACAGTTCGACCGTGATGGCAGTTTCCGTGAGGTTTTCCGTCAAGTGCAGGTCATGGCAGGAGTTACTCGCATTGCTGTGCCGGGATTGCTGGACAACACCGGTTGGTATTATCGCCTCTGCGCTCGCGATGATGAGGGGGCTATATCTCCCTGGAGTCCGGTAAGAAATTTTACCTTGAATACTCAGAACGATCCACCTGCGCCTTTTACGCTCGTCGGCCCGGAAGATGGGCTGAATACTTACAAATTAACTGGACTGGAACTATCCTGGCAGGTGGCCGGTGATGTAGATCCCGGTGATAAAGTCCACTACCTGGTATCGGTGGTTCCTGCAGCAGGCGGCTCTCCGGTTATGGATGGTAAAAGAACCTCAAACCAATCGTTGCTTCTGGCTTCTGGGCTAAAAAATGAAACCGAATATATTTGGTGGGTAGAAGCTGTAGATTCGCTGGGTGCACGCACCGCCTCAAAAAGTAAGGCACACTTCGCTATCAACACTACGCCGACAGATCCAAAACTCATGTCTTTCGTCGGAAATATTCTTGACGGGAAACAGAGATTATCGTGGAATCCTTCGACTGATCCCGATCCTGCAGATCAGTTGACGTATACCTTACAGATCGTCAAGCCGGAAAAGCCAGATGCTGCACTGATTGAAATACCTAAACTACCGCAAAGCAAAGCCGCTACCGGGTTGACCGTAACGGATATGCGCGGTATCCGTCAATTGAAAGACAACCAGCAGTACGCATTCAGAATGTGCGCGGTTGATCCTCACGGAGCCATTTCAGGATGGGCGCAACCCCTTGAATTCACCCTTGATATTGTCAACGAACCGCCCGCCAGATTTGAGCTGGTAACCCCGACGTCCAATCATGGAACTCCCGGGTCGCCGATAGAATTTACGTGGAATGTGGCCCAAGATCCTGACCCCGGAGATGCAGTTAGATACACTCTATTTCTGGCAAAGGACATCGGCTATACTCGTGATCTGCAAGTATACAAAGATCTTGAAGCGACACGACTGGAACTGAATGAAGCTCTCGAACCCGGTGCGACGTACTTCTGGAAGGTTTTGGCGCAGGATAGCAAGGGATTGCAGGCTTGGAGCAGCGTGGGTGAAAATCGCTCAGCCAGATTCACCTTAAATGCTGAGCAAGATAATCAGGATAGAACCGGTGAATTGAGATAATCTAAGGGGTCGGTTTATGTCATCTGTTTTTTTGGCAGCAGTTTTAGCTGGATCGGCGCTTTGTGCCATCAGCTATATTTTCGTAGCTGTGACAGGAGCTCCCGTTTGGTTGGGATTAAAGACATTCCTCATCACCTGGGTGGCCGATGTCACGGTCATGACAGTTGGCTTGACAATCCTGCATGCGATCATACGGTTCGTACCCGTGGTGCATTGTCGCCTGCAAAATGAAATTAGAAAATTCGTTCTGTACTGTTCTTTGGCATTGTTGGTGGGATGTGCAGGATTGGTTGCGATGGTGGTCAAGGACGTACAAGTCGGACGGGACTTCTGGACCTTACTTCTGGTCATAGCATTAATTGGGCTGCCCACGATTTTGATGGTTGGCCTGTCGGTGCGGCAGTCGCGCGCTATCCTGGTCCGAGCGATTACCGCCTCAGTTGTATTGATCCTGACGGCCAATGGAGTTTACTTCGCTATTGATCAGCAATATGCCGCCGAAATCAAACAGCGCAGCACCCAATTCAAAAATACTATTCCTTCCATCTTCCTGCTGGTGATGGATACCGCCCGTAGCGATCACTTCTCTTGTAATGGGTATCAATTCCCCACGACTCCACACATTGACCGCATTGCCGCTGAAGGAGCGAATTGGCCGAATGCCTTCAGCGCCGCCAATTGGACGCCGCCGGGGCATATCAGCATATTCACCGGCAAATACCCAATCCAGCACGGTAACAACGGGAAACCCTACATGCCGGAAGAGTTGCTTTCATTAACCGAGGTCCTCCGTCAGGAAGGTTATTATTGCGTGTCCATGTACGAGAATCCTCTGGCGGGGAAGAGCATCAACCTGACCCAAGGATTCGATTATGATTTCGGTGTGCTGCATAACTCTTGGATCTATACGATCCCCTTGCGGTTATGGGACAAACTGGCCTATAACGATGATGGAGCGTATGTCACTTTCGCCACGGCACAACGAGTTTATGATTGGGTAACCCAAAAGGGCGGTCATCCTTTTCTCTATGTCAACATCGCTGAACCGCACGTCCCCTACCGTGCCAACCAGCCTTATTTCGATCATTTCACCAAAGGATTGGATCGTAGCAAAGTGGGGGATTTAAGCCGCATCTGGGATCTATGCGTCACCCGCGACCTGATCTTACAGGATAGTGTCCGATTTGCCGGCTTGACTGAAGAAAGTATCGCCTACATGCGGGCGGTGTACGACAGTGAACTGGCTTATGATGACGAACATTTTGGTCGCCTGACGGAATGGATGCATACGACAGGAAACCTGGACAGAACCCTGATGATTATCACCGCAGATCATGGCGAGGTTTTAGGGGAACACTGGACCATGGGGCATGAATACACATTGTTCAAGCCCGCTGTGCATATCCCGATGATCATGCGTTATCCTGGCGCCATCAAACCCGCTCAACGGGATGAATATGTGAGCAATGTTGACATATTTCCCACGGTCCTTTATTTGATGAGCCGTCAGGATCTGATACCATCTGATGTTGCCGGTATGGATATGCTGAGTCTAAATCCCAGCACGGCACGACCTTTAATCAGTTCCAATCTCCACCGCGGCGGCCAATTCAGCCTCCTGACCAACGGTTATAAATTGATCCTGAGCCGGGAAGAAAATAATCGTCAGTATAGTCTTCCGGATACTCTACTCTACGATCTAAGTAATGATCTGCACGAAATCGCTGACTTACATATAACTCAGAACGAGCAAAGCGAAAAGATGTTGACTCAATTGAATGATTGGGTGGATCGCTATTACGTCGCGACAACAGATTCCGTTCAAATCAGCAGCGAAGCCTTAGAAAACATGAAAGCATTGGGGTACGTGCATTAACCGGCAATCATAGTACCGCCAAAGCAGCATAAAAGAAGAACGAGAATTCTACCATTCACGTGGATTAAGGCGTAAACAGCTATAAGTATGGCCGTTTACGCCTTTTTCATTTGTATCTTAACTCAAATATGCGTATTTTGTCTGCATTGAGGCCAGTTATGAAAAAATTTATCGTTCCGGCAATTGTGTTATTACTGTTCTTCGCCGACGGTTCAGAAGGATCCGTAGTGCGGATACATTTCATTTCGGTAGGCCACGGAGACGCGATTCTAATCGAGCTGGATGACCGCGCACTGGCGCTTGTGGACGTTGGTTCAGTCCAATCAGGATCGAAGTTGCTAGAATACCTGCGTAAAAACGAGGTTCGCCATATTCCGCATCTCTTCGCAACCCATAATCACCCCGATCATATTGGAGCCATCCCATTGATTTTGGGTTCTCTGCAAGTGGACACGATTCATGTCACCGGCATGGTGGACGACTGGGAGGAGGCGTTAGCATTCACTAATTATTTACAAACAGGTCGTTGGGCGGTGGACACGACCGATATTGGCGAGGTTTTCTTTTGGGGTGAAAACCTTCAAATCGAAGTGCTAAGTCCTCCTGGAATTGAAACCGCTGGCAAGACAGTAGATAATAATAATAATTCTTTGGTTTTAGCGATTAAACACGGGCAGGTTTGTGTATTATTGACTGCCGATATCGGTCAATCTCGCGAGAATTGGTTGATTGAGCGGTATGGCCTTAGACTTAGAAGCAAAGCCCTCAAAGCCCCGCATCATGGTTCTCATGCCGGGAACAGCCAGCCTTTTCTGGAGATGGTCAAGCCCGAGGTTGCAGTCATTTGCATAGGTCCTAATGACTGGGGGTACCCTTCTGATGAGACTGTGCGAAGACTGGAAAACAACTGCCCTATCGTTCTACGCACAGACCGGGATGGGGATGTAGTTATCCAGAGTGATGGTGACAACATCACCGTTATATCACCCGCGGAGACCGAACCATGAAACCAGTCGCATTAGTGTATCATCCCATTTTTATCGAACACAACTTAGGCCCTGGGCATCCGGAAACTCCAGATCGCTTGAAAGCCATTCTGGAAGCCTTCAAGGATCTGCACAACGATCCGCGTTTCATCTGGCCGGAACCGCCGGAAGCTGCACCGGAAGAGGTGGCCCTGGTGCATGATCCGAGGTATGTTGATTGGGTGCGAAAGACTTGCGAGACGGGAGGCGCTTTCTATCCAGCATTGGAAGGTCAGTTGGCTCCGGTATCGTATAGTGCAGCGCTTCGTGCGGCTGGAGCGGTCGTAGCAGCCTGCACCAAGGTGTGGGATGGTGAGTGGGGAGGAGCTTTCGCTCTCGTCCGCCCTCCTGGCCACCACGCCGTGCGGAATAGCGCTATGGGCTTTTGCATCTTCAACAATATAGCTATTGGCGCTGCCTGGTTGCTGCAAAACCGGGGCGCAAACTCTATCTTGATTGTGGATTTTGACGTGCATCACGGCAACGGCACGCAGGAGGCGTTTTGGGCCAATCCCCAGGTCAGCTATTTCAGCACGCACCAGTTTCCACACTATCCAGGAAGCGGGGCCGAATTTGAACGCGGCCAGGATGAAGGCGAAGGCGCCACGTTGAATGCACCGCTGGAAGCCGGCAGTGATGATGCGGAGATTTTATCAGCATTCAACGATAAACTCGTCCCCTGGGCTGATGCGCGCAAACCGGAAATCCTGCTGATTTCCGCTGGCTTCGATGCGTATGAATTCGATCCTCTATCGGGGTTGAAGGTGACCACGGAAGGTTTCCGGCTAATGGCTCGCATTCTGAAGGGCATTGCGGAGAAGCACTGTAACGGTCGTTGGGTCATTGCCTTGGAAGGCGGTTATCACCTGACTTCACTGGGAGAAAATGCGAGGGTGTTTTTGGATGAAATTATGAACTATTCGTAAGGCACTCGTCATCTTAGGAAACATAAAAGGCGCCTCCCGAAAGAGACGCCTTTTATTATGAACAACTCCTATTCGGCTATGTTTTACTTAAGGAGAACCATTTTCCCTGTTGAGACATTTTGTCCTGCCGTCAGGGTGTACAGGTATATCCCCGATGACAGATTCTGACCGTCGAACGTCACCTCATGAGTTCCCACCTCGCGCCATCCATTGACCAATGTACTGACTAACCGTCCGGCAGTGTCGTAGACCTTCAGACTAACCTGCGTTGCTTCCGGCATATGGAATCTGATGACTGTCGAAGGATTGAAGGGGTTGGGGATTGTGCTCATTAATCCGAATTCCGCCGGTAGTGATCCAATGAATTCTTCGCTGGGGAAGATTTCTCCAGCCGAGGTCCAGCTTGAGAAGGCCGTATTATCAGAGCTTACTCCCGCTTTAGCGAAGTTGAAACTGGAGCTGTCAACTTTGACCGAGGGGTAAGTGCCCACGTAACCCCGCATGGTGTAGGTACCTCCCGGTGCATTCCCTGGAACAGTTTGAACTCGTATGCGGGAGAGAGATTGCCCGGGAGCCAGCGTTAAATTTTGCGGGCCGAGTACCGGGCCGTACCATTGACCGCCGGGGAGTTGCACCATAATCCAACCGGCAAAGGATTGGCTAAAAGTAGCATTGTTGGTAACGGTGATGTTAAACTGGAACGATCCGCCGTTTTGAGGAATCATAATGGGAGGATTGATCGGGGTCATAGTAATGTCAATGTTCTGCAGGACGTTGACTAATTCAAAGGAGTACGTCTGGCCGCCATTACCGAAAGTACGTGCGTGTACCGCCTTGCCACCGGCGGTGGCATAGGCGCCATTATCGGCAATCGCCACCGCAAAGATGCTGCCCGGTTCGTCAACATCGTCCAGAAGGCGATAAATGACCGTGCCAGTTGACATATCGAATGCGGTAAAGACATCACCGTAAGTGGCATCAAGTTGACCCCATGAACCGGCGACGCCCACCGATCCATTGTTACAGAGCATCACACTGGCAACATAGTCGCCGTATTGACTGTAAGTGAAGCGAACCGTGCCATCAATGCTGAATCCGCGCACTAAACCGGAGTTCGTCGGGGAGTAATTGAAATTGCCGGCGATGACAGTAGATCCATCGCTGGAAATATCTACCGACGTTATCCAACCACCCATGGAATTCTGCCATTGCTGAACATACGCGCTACCAATGCGGCGATACAAATGCAGCACGCCGTAAAAGTCGCCTTCTGCAAGGTATTCGGCATCATCATCAATGCCGCAAATTGTCTGGCTGTAATTAGGACCGGTGAAGAACAGACTCTGGGTGCTCATCTGGTAGACGAAGAAGTTGCTATACCCGCTGACCACAACCCAGCCGTTGTCTTCGGAAATTTCCACGCCATTCACACCATTTGTGGCTGTAAAGTCGGATTGCCATAAAAGCGTTCCAGATGAGGCCGTAAAGACTAAAAGCCGAGAAGCTGGATTAGCCCCCAGCCATTTGCAAACTGCGACAACGTTTACACCATTGTCTGAAACATCCACATCCACCCAATTGTAACTGTCAGGCGCTGTGTATGACCAGGAAGGGTTGGGACCAGCGCCGTTCAGCCAGACGTTTAGTGGGACTTGCGAACCGCACGATGCCATGACATTCCCATTATCTGAAGATGAGACAGGGAGAAAGAAATTGACGTTCTCCGGATATTCCCACACCGGTGTGCCTGCGCCGATAGTGGCGTAACGCGAGGTGCGCATGCTGTTCAGCCACCAACCGACAACTATACTCTGCCCATCGCCACTCATATCTACATTATTAGCGATGGCAATTGGATCTTCGGTTTGCCAGAGCGTCTCCTGGTCGAAAGGATTTTCGGGTGTAATGACTTCCTGGGGCAAGCCGGATTGGCCAGGAATCACGCTGCGTACCATCAAACGACCCTGGGCATCGGTTGTGGACTCAGTACTGACGCCTGGATCAGCGGCGAAAGCCAGGGAAAGGTAAACCAAACCGATCGCGAGGATTGCAAAAAGCAGTAAGCGGTTCATAGCTCCTCCTTGGGGGTTAATCAAGCGCGTTAGAGTTGATTCTTTAACTTATAAAGTGTATTTTAATAGTCCGATCAAGCATCCATATCCGCCCACCTCTTCGCCATCTGGTTAAAGATCACCAAGGCGATGATAGCCAGGAACCCGATGACCGCAAAAGGGATCCAGACGTAGAACTGCGGATCGTAAGTGTCCCACAAGAGTTTGGTCACTCCCACCGCATCCATACCGGTAATTTCCTGCAAGCGGGCCACAGCTTCGGTTCTTGCAACACCCAAGGTGCTTTCCAGTGTCGCCAGGTCGCCATTCCAGCCCTTGGCCTGACCGAAAGGCGTGTGCTGAGCCAGATATTTCAGCGCCAGTGTTGCCTTTTCACCGTAATGACCGTAAAGATATCCTGCCATCTTCGATCCCACGAAGCCGCCGATCCCCACGGGAATATTGACGTAACCCAGGTATAATCCCTTTTTACCAGGCGGAGCAATTAATCCGAGGTATTCGTTCTTCTTGGGGCCGGTCATCATCTCGCCCAGCGAGAAGAAGATAATCCCCAGCAGCAGAACCCATCCGTAGCCGGTAAACCCCGCCACTACGATGCCCACTGTGGCGACAGCCATGCCGATGATCATGCAGGCTAAGACTCGCATGCGACGCACCAGCCAGGATAATGGCACCATCAGGATCACTATCAGGGCGGCGTTCAGGTTAAGCAGGATCTGCTGCGGTACCATGACGCCGCGATCGGTATTGTGCCGGAATACGTCCAGCGGCAGGATGGAAGTCAGGAAGGCGCTGGTGCCGGAACTGTCCACCCAATCTTCGATGAAGTTGGGATGCAGGTCCCATAGTTGGTACATCATCAACCAGAAGCAGGACATGATGAGCAGCCAGGTAATTAAGCGCGGTTCGAGGAAGTTGACCAGAGTGCGCTTCATGACCTGCAGTGCACTTTCGGTCTTGGAAGCGCCCGAAGGAACGTCCTTGAAAGTGAAGAGCATGACGTAATTCAGCGCGGTGATGATGGCCGAAGCAGTAAAGAGCATACGCCAGGAAGCCACGGTGTGGGGATCACCCAGCAGTTTCGTTGACAAGAACGGCCCGATCACCGCGCCGATATTCACCACCCAGTAGAAGATGCCCCAACCCACCGAAGAATTTTCTTTGTTCAGGTTTTGCGCCAGAGATCCCTGCAGGCTGGGTTTGAACAGCGCAGTACCCGAGGCCAGCACCAGGATGCCTCCGAAGAAACCGGTGTAGGTGCGCAGGTTGGCCATCATCAAGTAGCCGATGATGTTCATGGTTACCGAGACGAACAGGGTCTTCTTATACCCGTAGCGGTCGGCATAGCCGCCGGTGAAGGTCGGCAGGATGGACTGAAATACGAACCACCAGGCATAGATAGTGCCCTTCATGGCGGCAGTAAAGTGTAATCCACCCGGATCATCCGCCTGCATGATGTAGACCGGCACCACCGAGCGCACGCCGAAGTACGCCAGTCGCTCGAACATTTCGATGCCGTTCAGCATCCAGAAGGCTTCGCCAAATCTGGTTTTTTTCTTGGGTGTGGAATGTGCTGGTTGGGTCATAATGATCCTTCTACCACACCCGAATAAATTCGGGTGCTCGTTAATGTGCAAGTGGTTGAAACCACTGATTCGTAGTCGGGGTTGTTCTCGACCCCGACACTTGTTACCGCCAGGATTGAAGCGCAGCGCTTCCTGTCGGCTTTACCTCATCAACCTTCTGCGAAACACATAAATGAACATACCGATCATGAATGCGCCTAACAGGGCGATGAATCCCGTCGCCAGCCGCGCCGGATCGGTGCAGGCTCGGACATCATCCAACCGCCACAAGGGGAAGAAGTTGAAGAATGTGTGCTTGAACCCCCACCACCAATGCGTAACCACCGATTCCCCCCACCATTGGATGATACCAACCTGCGGTGTGAAATGGTCGCTATCCGGGCAAAGTTGGAAGCCGGGGATGATGAAGAGGAAAGGACAGAAAAATATTATAGCAGCAATGGAAGCGAATACGTTTTGCAGTTTTTCACCGTAGCCACAAGATCTTTTCAATCCATAGAGAAACAGCAACATTAAGGAGCTTCTTGTGAGATATCTGAAATCTTTAAACCTGTTTTTGCTATTCGCTCCTTCATGAATATTATTCTTTAAAAATGTAGACTTGAAATCTACCCAATTTTTATATAAAGCGAATTTTGATGATTTTCGAGTGCATTCCCATTCACGGTAGTTACAAATAGCTGCTTTATTATAATCCTGCCGCTTAATAAAATTGACTTTTAACCTGCGATATGAGTCGGCTGCATGATTAAAACGGACATGTGGAGCTTCATCAACTAATGATTTATACGCTTCATTACTCAGGGATTCATTGAGCAATTTCCAATTCCAATTGATAGGAACCAAGCTAACATCGCAGTATTCCAAGTTTGTCTCACGAAATAAACAACGAGACATATCGAGGTCTCTTAAATCATTTCGGTTTTTCTCATCAACAGTAACAATATCAAATTCAAGTACTGCTGATATTTCAAAATATATATCGCGAATATTATTTACATTACAATTAAAAACGACTCTATATAGAAGCAGGTGTCGCGACATACTAGATCCTGAAAAATCAGCTATCATTCCATTAAATTCAACCTCCCTGAAAGAAATCCAGCTACTTAAAAAGACTGCTCTATAAAAAAGTGTTTTATCGCTGTTAAAACGCGAATTATTGAAAGATGTAGTTTCACCACCGAAATTACATTCTTCAAAACTGGTAAGGTCATCTGAAAATATTGCATAATCAAAACTCGTCCATTCAGTTGTGTATTCTGATTGCTCGAAATAGAATATTCTTTCGAAGATTGGTTTTCCTCTGAACATCGGTGATCCAGATGTAAAGCGCACCTGATAAAAAGAGATCATCTTTGCTGAAAAATTCACAAATTCGAAGTTATTTATTTCACTCCAAAATATTGCTTCATTAAATGTTATATTTTCTACTGAAAATTTTGCATGATTAAAGCTAGTAAATTCACCTAAAAATTGCGTGTGTGAGAAATCTATCACCGCTCCTAAAAATATTGCCTTATTAAAGCAAGTCTCACGACCTGCAAATCGCGTTGCGCCAAATTTGCAATCATTAATGAATTCGGCATCATTAAAATAGACATTATTATAAAATACTATTTCCGAGAAATCCATTTTATAAGGAAAATAAAATCCATCAAAATGGCAATCCTCCTCACCAGCTTTTTTCACTATCTCATCTATTTCTTTCCTAAACAATGCCTCATCTTTTTCATCCTTCTGTTCATGGCAAATACAAAATCCGTCAGCCGAATCAGTCAGAGCCGGACGAGGGCACTGCCAGCCGGTGGCTTTGTTCTTGTACTTGCAGGTGGTGGGTGTAATATCGTCAGACATTCGGATCTCTACTTGCCCGGAAATGAATTTCCGGGCTACCTTGCTTCAGTCCCTTCGGGACGTAAATAACGCGGAAACATCCACTTTAGTGGATAGAATCAATATAGTCCGGGAATTCATTCCCGGATCAAGAAATGCTTGACGGTGTCGTGCCGATTCCGACTTCAGCAGTAAGCTGCCGCTCAACCACTGGATTCGCCGGCACGGGCCACTGCGTGGTAGGTCAAGCCCGGAATGAGGCTAACCAATACCCACTAAGCACTATTTTTCGCCGCCGCCCTCGCCATCTCCTCAGCCTCTTTGATGACTGGATTCAAGAACTTCAGGCAGGCGACAAGGATAAAGAACGCGAACACCGAAGTGCCCACCAGGATGAAAAAGAAGGTGCTGTGCGGCATCTGATCCCAGAAGCTGCCCAGCAGGCCCGAAAGATAGTTCCCCACCGCCGTAGCCGCGAAC
Organism: Calditrichota bacterium; assembly: GCA_020051775.1. Lineage (GTDB taxonomy): Bacteria > Electryoneota > B3-LCP > B3-LCP > B3-LCP > JAGVQJ01. The sequence continues at coordinate 23,802 of JAGVQJ010000140.1, forward strand.
CAGCCGCCCATCATCAGCCCGCGGATCTTCCAGGGCGCCAGTTTGGACACCAGCGACAACCCCATAGGGGAGAGGCACAGCTCTCCGAGCGTAATGACTGCGTAAGAATTGATCAGCCACCACATGCTGACTTTATCGGTATCGCCACCGGCCAATCCGGCAAAAGCCATAATCAGGTAAGCGCCAGCCGTCAGCAGCATCCCCAATCCCAACTTTAAGGCGGTGGAAGGCTCCTTTTTACGCAGCCGCAGAGCATTCCAGAACAGCACTATGATGGGTGTGAACAATAAAATAAAGGCGGGGTTGACGGATTGGAAGATCTCCGGGTTTAAAGTAGTACGAGTGGCGTTTTCGGCCCAGTAGGTTAGCGTCAGACCGTTTTGGTGGAAAGCCAGCCAGAAGAAGATCACGACGCCGAAGATGAGCAGCAGCGCCTGCACCCGGCGACGGGCCTGTGCGCGCGTCAGGGTGATCTCCAGGGATTGAGTTGCCTGGTCGCTGGCCTTCAAATCGCCTGGCCGCACGTATTTCTGAAAGAGAGCGAAGGTCACCAGAGAAATGATCATGCCGACGCCGGCAGCCGCAAAGGCGTAATGCCAGCCGTGAATCGGGTGCAGGTTGCGCAAACTGGAAGCCACCAGCGGAGAGGCAAAAGCACCCAGGTTGATCCCCATGTAGAAGATGTTGTAAGCGTCGTCTTTCTTTTCGGGCATGTCGCGGTAAAGGTTTCCCAGCAGCGTGGATATGTTGGGCTTGAACAACCCGTTGCCGATCATCAGGCAACAGAGCGCGGAAAAGAAAAAGGGTAGCGGTCGAAACGCCAACAGGAAATGCCCCGCCATCATGAACAATCCGCCGATCACGATGGTCTTGCGGATGCCAAAGACCCGGTCGGCGATTAATCCGCCAATAAGCGGTGTGAAGTAAACAAGACCGATGTACAGACCATAGATCTGACCGGTTTTAAAGATGGAAAAACCAAGCCCGCCGCCTTCAATGGTTTCCTTCATGTACAATGAAAGGATGGATAACATGCAGTAGAAACTGAACCGTTCCCACATTTCCGTGAAGAACAGGACGGGTAGTCCTTTGGGGTGTCTTTTTGCGGCCAAGGGTTGCACCTGCATAGTGGATGATTTGCGTTTACAATAAATTATGGAGTGGGATCGTCCCAAACAAGTAAAATTGCGCCTTTTTTCAAAGTGAAGAGCCGCGAATTAAGCGGTATTTGCTGGAAAACACTGATGAGACTTGAAAATGACTCTGACAATATAAAATAATTGTGGTATTTTCACTTGACTCACGTTTATTCGTGATGTATATTTATTATCTTGATTGCGGCAATAGTCAATAGCGGACATTTCTCGTGACAAAAACGTTTTATAAACTCCTGCTTCTCTTGCTGCTTACGGTGAGTCTTCTGTCATGCCCGTCCGCAGCCGGAGTGGTAAAACGTATCGAAATTGACGGCATTATCAATCCCGCCAGCGCCCGTTTTATCGAGCGCGCTCTTCAGGAAGCCGCCGCCCAGGAAGCCGAAGCCTTGCTGATCGAACTGGACACGCCGGGCGGTTTGATGGATTCCATGCGGGACATCATTAAAGGCTTTTTTGCCAGTAAAGTGCCAGTCATCGTCTACGTGGCGCCTTCGGGATCAAGAGCCGGCTCAGCGGGTGTTTTTATCACGCTGGCCGCGCATGTTGCCGCCATGGCTCCGGGAACCAATATTGGAGCCGCACATCCGGTGACTATGGGCGCCGGAGGCGAAAAAGACAGCACCATGGAAGGCAAAATTGTCAATGATGCTGTCGCGTTTATACGTTCAATTGCCGAAAAACGCCACCGCAACATTGATTGGGCGGAAAGTTCGGTGCGACAATCTGCCTCCATTACGGAAACCGCCGCGCTGGAAAAAAGCGTTATTGATCTAATTGTTGGGTCCCGGGATAGCCTGCTGTACCTGATAGATGGCCGGTCCGTAGATTTGCCTGCTGGTGCGCACATTATACGGACAAAAGGCGCTGTATTTGAAGACGTCGCCATGACCTGGCGCGATCGCATGCTCCTGATCATCAGCGATCCCAATATTGCCTATGTATTGATGCTGTTGGGGATTTACGGACTATTTTTCGAACTGTACAATCCCGGCGCCATCGTTCCCGGTGTGATAGGCGGGATTTGTTTGATACTGGCATTTTTCGCTTTCCAGACTTTACCGGTTAACATTGCTGGATTATTGTTAATCATTCTGGCTATACTCCTGTTCCTATTGGAAATAAAAGTGACCAGCTATGGGATTTTATCAATCGGGGGCGCTATCTCCTTGATTTTAGGCTCTATAATGCTCATTGACAGCCCTTTTCCCGGACTGAGAATATCCTTGGGAGTTATTTTACCCGCTGCAATTGCCACGGTTATATTTTTCACCGTGGCTGTCGGACTTTCCGTTCGAGCGCAACGGCGCAAGCCTACCACTGGAATGCAGGGGATGATGGGTGAAATAGGTGTGGTCATTCAGGAATTGAATCCGAAGGGTAAAATCGAAGTCCACGGCGAGATATGGACAGCGTCAACGAGTAATTTCCCCTTAAGGGTTGGAACCGTAGTACGGGTAATAGGTGTAAAACAATTAATGCTGAACGTTGAACTTTTTCGAGATGACAATACTCCATCAACTCCATAACAAATAGGTAGGAAAAACAACATGACAACCAAAGGTCGAAAGGTTAAAGAGGAGAAGGTGTGCAATCTGTGCCATCGCAGATTACCTCGCTCCGATTTCTACACGCAAAAAACCGGCGCTGGCACGGTGGTGCTGAGATCGAGATGCAAAGATTGCTATCGCGCAGTCACCAGGGATTACTACCAGTTGAATCGCGAAGAGCTACTGCAACGCCAACGGCAGCAGTACAAAAAACGCCGCTCATACCTTCTGAATTATTATAGGACCCATCGTGATGCTCGCCTGAAATATCAACGGGAATGGTATCGCAAGCGTAAGATGGCATTGGCTCAAGCTATCGAAGGCGCTGAAGGAAACGTCTCTAAGACGACAAGCTCTCGCGCCCTTGCGCAAAAGATTCCAGCCAAAAGAGGTCGTAAGAGAGTGAGTTAAAGAAGCAGATTGCCGCCGGTTGTGGATTTCATTTCATTAAGGCGGCAATCTGTTTTTATATACATTTCCCAGCACAGAATGATTATAAAAGATTAAATGGGATTGACTCATGAGCCTGGAAGATCTCGACAAGAAATTTGATGATCTATTGTCGCAGGTGGACAAACGATTCGAAGATCTTGGCAAGAAGTTGGAAGAGCGATTTTCATACCGCCCCTTAGGGTCGGAACCTCGCCTCAAACCGAAACGTGATAGCGCATTTTGGGGCGTAGCTTTGGTTCTGGTGGGATTCGTGCTGCTGGCGAATCACTTCCAATGGCTCAACGATGACATTCCGTTGATCCCCACTGTGCTGGTGCTTCTCGGCCTCTACCTGATCATTGAGAATCGCTGAATACCTGCAACCCTTTATTAACGCGAGGAGTGGTTATGCCTGGCTTCGTTATTCTCATCGCTTTGGTGGTGTTGCTGCTTGCTTCAGCCATCAAAGTTTTAAACGAGTACGAAAGAGCCGTCATCTTTCGCATGGGTCGCTTAATCGGCGCCAAAGGTCCCGGCATCATTCTGCTGATCCCCATTATTGACCGCATGCGGCGGATTTCACTGCGTACCATCGTCACGGAAGTGCCTCCCCAGGATGTGATTACTCGCGATAATGTTTCCGTTAAGGTCAGCGCTGTGCTGAATTTCCGGGTGATGGATCCCAATAAGGCCGTGGTCGAAGTGGAGAATTATCTTTACGCCACTGGACAGTTAGCCCAGACGACCTTGCGCAGTATTCTGGGACAGGTTGAGATGGACGATTTGCTATCGGAACGCGAAAAGATCAATCGCAAATTGCAGGAAATTCTCGATACTCACACAGATCCTTGGGGAATCAAGGTTTCGTTAGTCGAGATCAAGCACGTGGATCTACCCGCCGATATGCAACGCGCCATGGCTAAGCAAGCCGAAGCCGAACGCGAACGACGCGCCAAGGTCATCAATGCCGAAGGCGAGTATCAAGCCGCTACACGGTTGGCCGATGCCGCCACCATCATCGCCGAACATCCGATAGCCCTACAGTTACGCTATCTGCAGACCCTGGCTGAAATAGCCACTGAGAATAACTCCACCACCATTTTCCCGGTACCTATTGATCTGTTTAAAGTCTTCATGGACAAAGCAAAAGGTTAAAATGGCCGGTAGAAATAAGAGTCATGTGCAGAAGGGCGATTCAGAGATCGCCCTTCTTTCTGATCCCCAGAACTCAAAAACCGAAAAACTGGCTAAGTACCTGGCCAGATCGGGTGTAGCCTCCCGTCGTCGCAGTGAGGAGCATATTCGGGCTGGTTGGGTGAAGGTAAACGGGGAGATCGTAACCACTCCGGAAACAAGGATTGATTCTGAGACAGCCTCAGTAGAAGTTCAGGGGATCATGATCAAACCAGTGAAAATATTCCAATATATCATGCTGCACAAACCGGTCGGATATTTATGCACTTGCAAGAAAGGTCGTGAAAAGGGACACACGCTGTTGGACCTGGTGAAACCCCGGGAACGGCTTTTCCCCGCTGGGCGCCTCGATCGGGATACCTCCGGGTTGGTACTGCTGACAAATGATGGCGAGCTAGTCCAGAAGTTGATTCATCCCTCATTTCAGCAAGAAAGAGAATACTTGATTATCGGTGAGCGACCTATTAGTAGCGATGATCTCGCGAAAATGCAAAAAGGGGTCTTATTAGATGATGGGCTGTCAAAATTTAGCAAAGTCAGACAGACGGGGAAGAATTCTATGATAGTGATTTTGAAAGAGGGCCGGAAGCGGCAGATACGACGGACTTTCCAGACTCTGGGAGTGCGGATCCTAAAGCTGCATCGAATACGGTTTGGCTGTCTTCACTTGGGAGATTTGCCGGAAGGGCAATGGCGGGAATTAATTGAAAATGAAATTAATCAATTAAAGACTTGACTTGTACGGTTGCTTTTCCTTAATTTAGTGCTATCCTTTATTGTGCCTATTTTAACAAGCTCATGTATCTGTATGGAGGACAGATATAAAGTTCAGCAAGTAAGCATAAGCACCTGGGGGTCTTGAGTTTTACATAGAACAGATCACTATCGCACAAATGTTTAGTTTAGGTTGGTAAAGTCTCAATCCCTCTAAGACTATGCTGAGAATTACACATTATTTTCTCGTTCCGATTTTGGTCATTCCACTGCTAACTTGGGCGCAAATCCCTGATACTCAATGTTTGCGCTGTCATAGCCAGTCGAATCTCGCCAAAACGATGAACGGCAAAACAACCTCGCTCTACGTGAACGTTGACTCGCTTAAAGCCTCGGTTCACGGTGAATTTCGATGTTTATCCTGCCATCTTGACCTGGCTCGAGAAAATCAATATCCTCATTTGCTCCCCCCAAAACCGGTAGACTGCGCTTCTTGCCATTCCGCCGAAGGTCAGGAAATGGCGGTGTCGTCCCACTGGCATCTAACCCAAGCGGACCGCACCGACGCCATGACCTGCGCCTCCTGCCACGGCGACCATGTTATCAAACCGGCTGCCGGTTCGGATTCTCCGACCAATCGCCGCAATATCGGAAAACTCTGCCTTGCCTGCCATGCCGATCAGGAAGTCGTAATCGGATCCGGCGTCAAGGTCAGCGCCTACGAACGCAGCGTGCACGGCCTGGAGGTGTTTGTTAAAGGTGATACTGTCGCCGCCAACTGTGTTGACTGCCATGGAAACCATAAAGTGCTTCCTGCCAACAATCCTGCCTCTCCAGTATATAAACACACGGTTCCGCAAACCTGTGGTCAATGCCATAAAGAGGCCCGGATAAACTATCTGAATTCCATTCATGGCCAGGCGATGACGAAGGGAATATTGGAAGCACCGGTATGCACCGATTGCCACGGCGAGCATACCATTCAAACACCGGATTCCAGCCTGTCCAGCATTTCCCCCTCCAATGTTCCCAAAACGTGCGGTCACTGCCATGAAAATGTTATCTTGACCGAGAAATATGGCATCGCCTCCGAACGCTTCTCAACGTACCAAAGCAGTTACCACGGAGTAGCCAATCAATATGGACGCACAGTCGTTGCCAATTGTGCCTCTTGTCATGGGTTCCATGAGATTCTCCCTCCTTCAGATCCAGCGTCCACCGTTCATCCTGCCAATCTCGCCGCCACCTGCGGCCATTGCCATCCCGATGCCAGCGCCAATTTCGCGAAAGGTAAAATGCATGTTCAGGCAACCTTGCAAAATTCGCCGGGTGTTTTCTTCGTGCGGCGCTTCTATTACCTCTTCATTGGCGGATTGATGGTGTTGTTTATCCTCTATATGATCCTGGACTACTCTGGATTTATCCGCCGCCGTCGGGAGAGGAGATCATCGAAATGAAACCTGCCATCCTGAGATTCACGCTAACTGAGCGTGTGCAGCATATCATACTTCTGTCCAGTCTGATCATCCTGGTGCTGACGGGCCTCTCGTTAATGTTTCATAATACGGGTTGGGGACGTTTCATGATTTCGCTGGAAGGGGGGCTGGCGGGTCGCGGTTTGATTCACCGACTTGCTGCCCTGATGCTGATCGGTGTGTCGCTCTACCACTATTTTTATACTCTGCTCAGCAGGCACGGTCATAATTTACTGATGGATTTCCTTCCGGAAAAACGAGATTGGGGTAAATTCGTTAAGACATTCAAGTTTAACCTTGGCATGATAGACAGCCCACCGGAATGGAGTAAGTTTACATTTTTCCAGAAGCTGCAATACTTTGGCGTTGTGGCGGGGGTGATTATAATGATCCTGACGGGTATTGTGCTTTGGCTTGGACCTCAGGCCATCGCTCTGATGCCTAAGTGGTTAGTGGATCTGACCCTGGTAGTGCATGGTTCTGAAGGATTGCTGATTTTCCTACTTCTACTTTTTTGGCATTTGTATAATGTTCATTTGGCGCCGGGTAATTTCCCCATGAATATGAGCTGGTTGACCGGTCGCATCAGCGTGGATGAACTTCGCAACCGTTATCCGTTAGAATATAAGCGCATGGTCGAAAGGAAGGAATTAGGCGAATGAGAATCCTGATTTCCCTATGCGCCGGCCTGATCAGCATATCTTTGGCGGTGGTGGCGGCGCCGCCGGTACAAAAATGCGAGTTATGCCACGCCAAACCCGGATTCCAGAAGAAATTAGACAATGGACAGATTATCTCGCTGTATGTGCCACCGGATTCGTTAGCTCAATCTGTACATAGCAAACGCGAGTGCAATGAATGCCACCGGGACGTTAACGAAATCCCGCACAAGCCGGGTTTGCAATGGGTGGATTGCACAGGTTGTCATTATATCGGAAATCTTGCCGGCGCCCCGGAGCTGCCGATTTACGAGCAATATCGTGAAAGTGTTCACGGGCGAGCCGCTTTGGCCGGCAATAAGAAAGCCCCGATTTGCCAGGATTGTCATGGAGCTCATAATGTCCAGAAATATCATGCAGAAGGCTCGCCCTTAAATCGCCAACTTCTACCGGCGAGCTGCGGGCGTTGTCATATCGAAGCGTATCGCCAGTTTGCCTCTTCCATTCACGGCAAACTTTTGTCGGAGGGTAATCCTGCTGTACCGACTTGTACGGACTGCCACGGTGAACATACCATAGAAAAACCCGAAGAACCAGGGTCGGCGGTTTTCTCAACGCGGATTCCGGAAACCTGCGGTAAATGCCATGCGGCAGAAAATATTGTATCGAAGTATGGCGTGTCCATCGAACAGGTGGAAACCTACACCGAAAGCTTTCATGGTATTGCCACTACTTTTGGATCCAAAAAAGCAGCCAATTGCGCTTCTTGTCATGGGTCGCATGACATCCTGCCGGCTACTGACCAGGAATCTCGCATTTTCCCTGCCAACATCCCCAAAACTTGCGGGAAATGCCACCCGGAAGCTAATGCCAATTGGGCGCGAGGCAAGATCCACGTGAATGCTTCCAATAAAGATGCGGGTATTATCTATTACGTGGCTGCTTTCTTCAAATGGCTAACAATTTCCACATTAGTTGGTCTGGTCATCAACATTATCTTGGATCTGCGCCGCAGATTGATGAAAAATAAGAAGAGCTGACCTGAAACAGTAGAAAACACAATTCGATCTTGATGGAAATAACTGACCCCAAGCTCAAAGAAATATTATTGGCCGAATTGCGCCAACGATTGAAAACCCGCGGTCTCTCCGACTCCGATTTAACCGAAGAACAGCTTGGACAAATGTTAATAGAGCTGTCTGCTGGTCTGGAACGGAAGGCTGACCAAATTGCTGAGGCAATCAAGCCACCTACCCCTGAAGCGCCAGCGCCGGAGAAACTGTCTAAAGTGAAAGAAGAGCAGTTTCTGCGACTCTCTTTAAATTTGCGTTTGCAGCATTTCGTCATGCTCTCTTCCATAGTCATCTTGATCATCACCGGTTTACCCCTAAAATTTCACGACGCCGCCATTTCGCACGTGATCATTACTTTTTTTGGCGGTATCACGAACTCGGCTTGGATTCATCGTTTCGGCGCCACAGGGTTGATTGGTGTGGGTCTTTTCCATTTGCTCTACACCGTTTTTACTGTTACCGGACGAAGAGATTTTATGCTGTTATTGCCCAAACCGCAGGATTTGAAGGATTACGTAAAGCAAATAAAATATTTCCTGGGAATGACCGAGGAAAAGGCCAAGTTTGGCCGGTTCAGCTATATCGAGAAATTCGATTATTGGGCGGTATATTGGGGTATGATCATCATGATCGGATCAGGATTAATGCTCTGGTTCGAGAGTTTTGTCATGAGTTTTCTTCCCAAATTCATACTGGACATTGCCAAGGAAGCACACAGCGATGAGGCCATGTTGGCGACTTTGGCCATCGTTATCTGGCATTTCTATAACGTGCATCTGAATCCCCATAAATTCCCTATGTCAAAAACGTGGATCACTGGTAAAATATCCAAGCATGAAATGATGGACGAGCACTCGTTGGAATATGAAGAGATCTTGAAAACGCGTACTGGCGATGAAGCTGTAAAAGGAGGTCGCTCGTGAAAGATCTTTTCCACGGTCTTCACCGAGGGGCCAGAATTTATTTCCGAGAACTACTGGCTCTGGGCGCTGTACTGCTTTTCATACTAATTCTCACTAATCTCGCATGGTTTGGACTATCTCAAAATCCCAAAACCTGTCTGACCTGCCATTACATAAGGCCATACTACAACCAATGGGCACATGGAAATCATCGGGACGTTAAGTGTACTGAATGTCACGGCGAGCGGAAATTTATGATGGGATCTTGGGCGTTCAGTTATATTACCGCCAGTTTTACTGATAAGCCGATCGCCAGAGTCAAGGATTCCGCCTGTTTGAAGTGTCATGAACACCAGAGCCTGGATACGGCTCAACCGTTTGAACAAAACATCACCTTCAACCATAAGCTGCATCTGGAAAATCCGGTGCGTGGTGTGCAACTCCACTGCATGACCTGCCATAACCACCGCACGCCCGGACAGTATCTGCAGGTGGATGACCGCACTTGTTTCCTGTGCCATTTTAAAGGCGCCGAGAAGGGCCAATCCAAAACCGGATGTCAGACCTGTCATGGCAATCCCAAGCAATCGGTCGAACACCAAGGCTTCATGTTCAATCATCAGGCCTACATTGAAGTAGGCGTGAACTGCGGACAATGTCACACTGATATTATCAGCGGCAACGCCGCAGTTCCCCAGGAAGCCTGCCAAACTTGCCACGCTCCTCATACTGAAAGGTACAAGGATTTCTCTTTGGTGCATGAGGTTCATGTGCACCGCGAAGAGGTTAATTGTTTCCGTTGCCATGATGAGATCCAGCACGGCAAGTTCGGTATGATCAGCTCGCTGGAAGTTCGTTGCGAAAGTTGTCATGCTAAGCTACACACGCCGGAAAAGCAGTTATACATCGGATCTGGCGGATTAGGAATAGAAGACGAACCGTCACGCATGTTTCTGGCGCAAGTGTCTTGCGACGGCTGCCATATCGGTAAAGTGGGGTTAGGGGAGGAGAAATTCGGCGCTGCGGCCTTAAGAACGAAGCAGGAATCCTGTCTGAAATGCCACGGGAAAGGTTACGATTTGATGCTCGATGATTGGCTGGCTCATACCCCGGAAATGCTAAGGGCATTGGAACCGTCTTTAAGGCAGACAGAAGCCGCACTAAATCGCAGCAGAGTGGATGATTCGACTCGTGCAGCAATGCAGGAAGCTCGCTACAATTACGATTTTGTAGCCGACGGAAAAGCTGCGCATAATATCTTTTACGCGGTGGATTTATTGAAGCGGTCGGCGGATAGAATGAACCAGGTTCGGATGAATATGGGTATGCCGCGCCTCGAATCGGCGCTCGGACCGATGCTGAGTACACCGGACGGTATTTGTAACACTTTGTGCCATGGACGCATCGCCAGGCCGGAAGTTATGACCTATGAAAAGACGAATTTCCCACATGCATCACATTCCCAGGACCTGGACCTGCCTTGCACCAAGTGCCATGATCCTGATAAACATCGCCAGAAATTCATTAAGCGAGATGGTTGCAAAGAATGCCACCATCAGGATGTACCCATCGCTTGTGCGTCTTGCCATTGGCGGCAGAATGATCTTTACCGGGGTGAGAGCCAGGAATTGGGATTGAAAGAATCGCCGGACGTCATGTTCACAGCCGGAGTGGACTGCCACGGCTGTCATGACCTTTCCGCCTCTCATTCTTTGGAAATCGTGGCCGGTAAATGCGGTGGATGTCATGATCCCAGCTACAAGCAGATGCTGACCGAATGGGCTGCTGAAGTACAGCAGGGGGCACAGCAGCTTGCAACAGGGCTTGATTCCGCGCGCACGGAATTGGAAGAGGCACACCGAGTGGGCCGTTCAGTATTCGATGAAACCCTCGCTGTGAATGAAATCAACCGCCGCAGCCTCTTTATGAAAGAATCACAACCACTGCACAACTATGCCGCAGCCATAACAGAATACTCGACACTGCGCGAGAAACTGGCCGAAGTTCGTGCACGCCTAAAACCGGGAAAAGCAGCAGTGAGGCAAGCAGTGGAGAAATAACAAGGGATCGTAACCCCCTGTTACTGGGGAGTTCACAACCCCGGGCGTCTTGGTTTACCATATACTTAACGTAATTATGAAACAAATAGAGAAGAAGTTGAAATATTTCTAAAAATACGCTAAAGAAATATTACATTCGTCCGATTATAGATTTGAAAGCAATGATTTAATGATTCGGAAGGTATTAAATGTAAGAATTTACAACACGTGTACTACCACCCCTGCAGATGCGCCGAGCCACCCTCGGCGTTTCTTTTTTATTGCACTTAAATTGAAAAATATATCGTCTAAAAAGTGATCTTAGACGATCAATTATGATGACATGAAGAGCTTCTCATTTTTGGTGGTTAATCGCAGAAATAATTATCCCACTTCATTATATTCCCTAACTCTGAAATTAGCTCCTATTGATAGGGCCATCTGACGTGCAGCCTCGACATCCACTCCGGGATAAGTCACAACCGATAGCGTCGTTTCCGGCAAGAACTGTACGCATTCCCGAGCGAAATCAAGGACGGCCTGGAAAGCGGCTTCGCCGAAATCACTATGCACTAGAGCTTGATAGAGATCGCTGCGGTGTTCATTCAGGCTGATGGATACGGAATCTATCAATCCCGTCATCTCCGGCACGATGTTGCGTTCGTTGATTAAATTACCCTGACCATTGGTATCCAATCGCACCGTCACTCCTTGAGACTTCAACCAGCGGGCGACTTGCAGCAAGGTCTCGAAGCGCATCGTAGGTTCGCCGAAACCACAGAAGACCGCTTCATCATATCGAGTCGGGTCCCCCAACGCAGTGATGACTTGTTCAGCGGTTGGCTCTTCTGATGCCCTCATACCGATATAATGACCCTTCACCACCGGTTGAATTGATCGGGGACAGAATACGCAGGCATTGGTACATCGCGAAGTTAAAGCAATATAGATTGAATTGCGGATCGGATAAACGAACGTGTTCTGGGGCGCTTCACCAATTCCAAAAAGCCTGTGGGTGTTAAAGCGGGTGATGCGGGCGACGTCTTCGATGCTAAGCCGTTTGATCTCGGCGATCTTAGCTGCAACCAAAGGCACAAACGCAGGTTCATTGCGTTTGCCTCGGTTTGGGACCGGCGTCATGAAAGGACAATCGGTTTCCAGCAGCAGTCGTTCCACCGGAGTAGCCTTGACGATAGGGAGGAGGGTGCTGTTTTTATAGGTGATGTTTCCGGTATAGGAGATCATGAAATCCAGATCCAGCACTTGTTTAAGTTCCTCGAGGGTCCCGGAGAAACAGTGAAACACACCGCGTACTTTTCCCCGGCCCTCTTGGTGTATTATGGCCACAGTGTCAGAGAAAGCTTCACGACAATGGACGATCAACGGTTTATCCAGGTCAACAGCCAGGTTGACCATCCGAGCGAAGACCGAGCGTTGATTTTCGCGCGAAGAACGATGACGGTAGTAATCCAGCCCGGCTTCACCCAGCGCCACAACTTTGGGATTACTGGAAAAATTGCGGATGTGTTGCTCTAAATCAACACCGGCTTTGTCAGCTTCGTGGGGATGCCAACCGACGGAGGCATAGACCTGCTCATGCTGGGTAGCAATCTCCAAGGCAGCGTGGTTGGTAGTTGCATCAATACCGATGGTGATAATATTCCTGATCTTAGCCAGCCGGGCATTGGATAACACTGATTCCAAGTTCGGTCTTAGTTCAGGAAAGTCAAGGTGAGCGTGAGTATCTATAAACATGGGAAACGAGGCAGGCAGTTAAAGGGTCAAATCGAAGAAATCGCTTTCGGCTTCTTGGAGACGTTGTAGAGCTTCTTTGGGCGTTCGTACTTCCAGCAGCTTGTTGCGAAGTAATTCGTTATTCATCAGTCGGCTTATTCGGGATAGAAGTTTCAAATGCAGACTTATATTGCCTTGAGGTGTTACCAGTAACAATATCAGCCTAACCGGTTCGCCATCCAAAGCATTGAAATCCACTGGTCTGGAAGTGCGCCCGAACACCAGCAAAGGTTCCGGCACCTCCAATGGTCTCGTGTGGGGGATGGCCACACCGCTACCGATGGCAGTCGTCAACTGACGTTCCCGTTCTTGAAGCAGCTTCAGGATTTCGGCGGAATCTTTGATGGCGCCTTGTTTTTCCAGGGTCAGCACCATTTCCTTCAAAATGCCGTCTTTATCATTAGCCAGAAGGGGAATCAATACCCGGTCTTCACGGCATAGATCGGTCAATTTCATAAATTCTCGCGAAGAACTTCATCATCTCGACCTTGCACAGTGTAATTTACGAAAAAAAGCTGGAGGATCAAAGCAATTTTTTCAGATAGCGGGATGAAGAATATTGAACAATAAAATATTTCTTGGGTTTCGCTTGACAATTACATTTATTATGATTATATTAGTTAATAAACATATTAATTAATAAACAGTAGAGAATGCAATGGCCAAGGATCAGGAAGTGATTTATCGCCTTCACGCTGAAGTCTGTAAGGTGTTGGGGCATCCCCTAAGAATTGCTATTATTGATCATCTGCAGGATTCGGAGATGAGTGCCGGAGAGCTGGCGAGACTGATGGAGGTCTCAAAAGCAAACCTGTCGCAGCACCTGGGAATCATGCGCCATAATGGGATTGTGGAAGCGCGTCGGGAGGGTTCGCACCTCTTCTACAGAATCACGAATCCGAAGGTCGTCCAGGCTTGCCGGCTGATGCGGGAAGTTATGCTGGAGAGAGTGACCAGTAACGAAATATTGATACACCAGGCTTTGGCACAAGAAGAAAGGAATAGCTAAAATGAAGTATCTTATCATCCTGAATGATCCCGCCTATGGGACGGAGAAATCCTATAACGGATTGAGATTGGCGCTGTCCTTGTGCAAACGTGAGGAAGTTGATTTGAGAGTCTTTCTGATGGCGGATGCCATTTCCTGTGGCCACCTCAATCAGAAGACTCCGCAGGGTTATTATAATCTTGAGCGCATGATTAAGGGATTGGCGGGGATGGACGTACCGGTGGGGGCTTGCACGACCTGTATGGACGCTCGGGGGATGGAGGACACGCATTTGGCACTAGGCGTGCACCGTAGTTCACTGGACGAGCTCACCGATTGGACTATTTGGGCGGAAAAAATCCTCGTGTTTTAATTACGTTTTAGGAGGTCTGATGAGTGGAAAATCCGTTGTCATTCTGGGGGCGGGGGTTGGAGGTTTAGTGGCCGCCAACCGCCTGCGACAACTGCTCCCGCGTGAGCACCAGATAATATTAGTTGAAAAAAAACCGGTTCACGCCTTTGCGCCCTCCTTTCTCTGGTTGATGACCGGTGAACGAAACACAGAGCAGATTACCAGGGAAGTGCAGCGGCTGGTGCGTCCGGGAATCCGAATCATTCCTCAGGAAGCGCGTCGCCTGGATACGGTCAATCATCGCGTTGAAACTACGGGGGAAACGCTAAATTATGATTACTTAATTATTGCCCTGGGTGCAGAGCTTGCTCCACAGTTGACTCCTGGATTAACAGACGACGTTCACACCTTCTACACTCTGAAGGGTGCTCAAAAATTACACGAAGCCTTACGGCAGTTTCGTGGGGGGAAAATCGCCCTCGTAATCGGAAAACTCCCTTATAAATGCCCTGGAGCGCCGCATGAAGGGGCTATGCTTATAGCCGATTTCTTCCGCAAGCAGGGCTTAAAGGACAAGGTGGAAATCCTTCTATTTACACCGGAAGCGCAACCCATGCCGGTGGCTGGACCGGAACTTGGCAAGGCGTTAAGGCAGATGCTCGAGTCAAAAAATATTTCCTTTAATCCCTCGCATAACCTTGCTTCAATAGACCAGAATAGCCACGAGCTTTCATTCGAGGGCAAAGATCCTTTTCGATACGATATGCTTATCGCTATCCCTCCACATGTTGCACCTCAAATCGTGCAAGAAGCGGGATTAACAGACGGATCAGGTTGGATTCCAGTGGATCGCGCAACCCTCAAAACGAATCGTGAACAAGTCTTTGCGATTGGCGACATCACCTCCATTTCAATACCGGGGCGCTGGAAATCTGATACCCCCATGAAGCTACCCAAGGCGGGGGTGTTTGCCCATGTTCAGGCAGAGGTTGTGGCTCATAGAATTGCCAGTGAAATTGATAACTCTTCGCCAACAGCCGAATTCTGCGGGCTTGGTTACTGTATGTTGGAAGCAGGCGAAGATCTCGCTGGTTTCGCCTTTGGCGACTTTTTCGCTGAACCTACACCGCGCTTAGAGCTTAGGCGCATAGGCTCGGCGTGGCATATCGGGAAAGTTTTGTTTGAGAAATGGTGGCTGTCGCCTTTAGGGATGAAGCGCGAGCTGCTGAGAATGTCATTGAAATTGGGCGGCAAAACGATGGGTATTCCAATAGAGATTTAAACACGTACAACTTCTCTAAACGACTAAGGGTTTCACATGAAAACGATACTCACTTTCAGCTTAAGTATCATTCTGGGGATGGGATGGCTCAGCCTGCCGGTAAAAGCTTACCCCCCTGCCGTCGGGATCACCGGCAATAGTCCCAGCTGCCTGGCCTGCCACATCAGCAACGGCCCGTGGAACGACAACGCTGATATGATTGTGGATATATTGGACAAGGACACGAAAGTTAGTCTCAAACAGCAAGACGGATCATTTTTGATTGAGGTCCTAAAAAATCAGACCCGCAAGGTATTGACCATCCTGGGCCGTAAAGCCGGAGAAAAGGCAGAGATCCCCAACCGGAATGCCTGGCTCTATGTAGATCAGTCAATTATCGGGAAAACGAATTTCTCCACATTTCCAACGGGGTGGGAAGTTAATCTACCCATGGCTTGTCGTCTCGTAGGTGATAAGTCGGACAAATATCCCGGAGCTGCATTAACAGTTTTGCCCATGAGTATTCGTGCCACAGATAATGCGCAGAACGGCACGGTCATGCTTCAGGTAATGCTGACCAAAGGAGAAGCGGTCAAGGGAAAGGCGAAGGAGGGGATGATAGGGAACTACTATGAGAGACAAATACATTTGGTAGTTAAATAAATGGAGCGGGAAATGCGTCGAGTAAGGGGAGCGCTGTTGATGTGCATGTTGCTAGCGGCAATCGTCGCCAATGTGTACGCGACTACAACAGGTGAAAAAATCGGTGACTCCGTCTCAGATTTCACTCTTAACGATCTCGAGGGTAATAAACACCATCTTCGTGAATACCTTAATAAAGGCCCTGTGGCTCTGTGGTTCACCAACCTCTGTAGCAACTGCCAACAGGGGTTACCACAGCTTAAGCAGACATTCGACGACAAAAAGATAAAGTTGCTGATTATCAGCGTGCTGGGAGACGATCGAGAAACCCCGGCACGGGTCGCTAAAAAACACGATTTACGTATGCCAATCCTGTTAGATCCGAAAGGAATGACGGTAAAACAGTTTTCTGGAGGTTACCTCCCTGATACCTGCCCTATGACAAATTTCTTCGTCATCGAGAAGACCGGAAGAGTCGCAATATGTGGTCATTATCCCGGCTTGGGTCTTTCTAAGATAAATAATTATATGAAATAAAATAGCATGACCTTACCCACATGCCCAAGTACAATTTTACGATTTAGGGTGGCGTGATCGCCGCCCTTTTTCTAAAACCTCGCATCCGCCTCAAGTTTATGCTCACGATACCAGCCGATGGTTTTAGTTAATCCGGTGCGTAAATCGGTGGGTGGTGTCCATCCTAGCGACTTCTTCATTTTGGCGACATCCAGGATTTTCACCATCTGGCCGTCGGGTTTGTCGCTGTTCCAGCGCAAATTGCCCTTGAAACCGGATATTTCGTTCGTTAGATCAACCAATTCCCTGATGCTCGTTCCCAATCCTGTCCCGATGTTCAACGGCTCAACGTCATCATAACTCTCTGCCGCGCGCACGATGGCTTGAGCACAGTCTTCCACGTAGAGAAATTCGCGGATGGGCTTGCCCGTGCCCCAAACCTCGACTTCCGGTTTATTGTCCAGGGTGGCTTCGACGAATTTGCGTACCAGCGCAGCCACCACATGTGAGCGCTGTTCATTATAGGAATCCCGCGGGCCGTAGAGGTTCGTCATGATCAGATGGATGCCCTTGAAACCATATTGCCGGCCATAAGCCCAACATTGGACCTGCATCATCTTCTTGGTCAAGCCGTAATTGCGCACAGTTTCGTGCAGGGGGCCATCCCACAATCTGTCTTCCGATAGTGTCCCCTCCAGATAGCCGGGATATGAGCAGGCCGTGCCCACCCCCACAAATTTCTTTACTCCGGCCAGGCGACAAGCCTCGATGACGTTAGCGCCCATGACCAGGTTTTCATAGAAGATGCGTCCGGGATAGACCTGGTTAATCCAGATCCCGCCGTAAAATGCCGCGCCGTGAATTACGATTTCCGGTTGGGCTTCCAGGAAGCATTTCAGGCCATCTTCCAACTTCATGAGGTTAAAATCGCGCTTGTGTGGGACGAAAACGCGTGCGCCTTCCGACTCCAGAATTTCAACCACGTGGCTGCCCAGAAATCCCGATCCCCCCGTGACAACAACACTTTTCCCCGTCCAGAATCCCATTACCTGCTCCCTATACGTTGCTGAATTCGTTAACGACCTGAACCACGGCCATAGCACGAATCAACTCGTCTATACCCGCTTCGATGCCTATCCTCGTGGAATACCCGGTACGATTGATCTTCTCGTAAGAAACCTCGTAATTTCGTTGATCCTCATCTTTGCCGATTTCCGCGAAATGCAGGTAATAATCCACTTTCTTCTGGATCATCTTCGCGATGTCTTCTTTGGAGAAGTTCTGTTCGTTGGAGCCTACGTTGTATACCTGGTCGCGCAGTGTGGAGAACTTTTCCAGTGCGAACACCAGGGATTCAGCGATGTCCCTTACATTGATAAAGGTGCGTTTGAAAGAGCTCTCGTAGATGATCAAATTGCGATTCTTGACAGCCTGATAGACGAAATCGTTGATTAGCAGATCAAGACGTAGGCGAAAAGAGACACCGTACGCTGTGGCATAACGATAAACGACGACGTTGCCACGTTTCAGCAGATACTGTTCGGCGGCAGTTTTAGTGCTACCGTAGATGGTCAGCGGATTCAGTGGAGATTCTTCATTGCAGACTTCGCCTACCAGCGCGCCGTAGTTGGACCCGGTAGAAGCGAAGATTAGGGGCCGGTCATGTCGCAGGCCTTCCAACAGGACTGTCGCCTGGTGATTGATTTCTTCGGCTAATTGGGGGTTTTTCTTGCAGGCGGGAAAGCCGACAATGGCAGCCAGGTGGATTATAGCGTCCATATCCTGCAAAGCGGTGCGCACGTCTTCGATTTTGCGGACGTCTCCCTTGATGAATTCGAAATCATCAGAGGCGAAACAGGGTAACAAAGCTTTGCCACCGTACATCAGTGAATCTAAGACCCTGACCCTATATCCTCGCTGCAACAGCATGGGCACCAGGCAGGCGCCCACGTATCCGGCTCCTCCGGTAACCAGAATGTTTTTCATCACAATCCCCTTCAAGAAAAGATTAAAGATTACTGGGAAAATATAACCTATCACTTGAAGGAAAGCAAAGGAATTCGTGTAAATTCAAACGGGAGGGGCATTCATAAGCAGGACGGTATAAGGTCCTTGGATGCGAAGGGAAGTGTAAAACAACCCAATGGGATACGCCGTCAGTGGCGGGAACTTCGTAATTCATTTTGATGAATGGAGACAATTAATGCAAAAACCGGGATCATGGGAAGATGATACCTGCCTTCGCTTATAAAGGCCATGTAAATGAGAGTCAAATACAAGGTCGGTCCCATCAATAGCCAAAATCGAGATGTAAATCCCTCTTCTTTAAAAAACATAATCACGGCGAGGAAAAACCCAAGAAGAAGCATCGAATAATAGCCCTCCGTTCCGGCGATGAGGATCATCATCACCACCGGGGAAATTTTATCATAAGTTCCACCCGTGGCATAAGATACGGCTTTACTGTCTTTTGAGTACAAAAAGATTAGCTTTTTGGGCCATTTGGAGATGGCTTGAATTGGATGCGCGAAAACGAAGGACATCCCTTGCTGATATCCGTAGCGATCCTTTTCAGTTTCTGTGAGAGATTCCAATTTGTCTCTTGTTTCCGGCGAGATGAAGGAATTCCAATCAATGAATCCTCCACTCGTGAGAGAATTGTTCCCCATCCAGAAATGCATGCCGCCGTTGGTCGAAGAAAGGGTAAACGCTCCAAAGGCTCGATAATTCCTTATCTGCCAAGGCAGCAGCACTAATTCACCAACTAAAAAAATTAACAAAAATTGAACTGCGGCTGTGCGGAGCGAATCGCGCTTCATAATCCGGTAAATAAATAATACGAACGGCAAAAGCATGGCAACCGATCTGATTAATACCGCCAAACCGAACACCAGACCAATGAAGATATCACCGGTTATCCCCTCGCGCTTCAGGGCTAAAAACATGACCAATATGATGCTAAACGAGAAAAACGGATCGGATAAGATGGGGAGAGAATAGAGGGATATGGAGGGGGTTAATATCAGTATCAAGGCGGTTCTTCGGGCGGTTATTGGTCCAAACAGATGCTTAGCCATCCCGTAAGCCAATAGTATCATTCCCAATAATAGCAAAGAATTAATTGCCTGTCCAACGAAAATGGACGGACCCGTGAAACGGTACGCGATAGCCAAAAGAACTGGATATCCTATCGGCCACCAAGCAGTAGGATCGCCATCCGCTTCCAAAATTGGCTCAAAACGGGAAAAGTGCTCAGCGTACTGATAATAATTATGATCGTCATAAGTGAACAAATCGTAGGGGAGAAAATAAATCAAGGCGAGACTCAGCGCCAGTTTGAAAATGATTATAGTGACGAGAAAATGTCTTTCACGCCAACGGTAAAGACCTAATATATTTCGTTCGCATAAATAAAGAAATATCGAAACCAATAAAAATCCCAACCCAGTGATGATAACCCCCCAATGGCGATCCTTTAGAGCCTGCGCAATGGGGGCGTCAATGCTGCCATCAGAGGAAAGTTGCGAAGCCATCACCGGCAGGATCGGGGCACCTCCCATGATCTGGAAAAGACCGAGGCAGAGAGTGCTTATTCCAGCGATCGCGAGAAGGATGATGAATGGTTTCATGGGTGGTTCCTTGGAGGCTTCAAATATGTTCGTTAGAGGAAACCAGGTGTTGTACTGCCAACCAGGCGAAAATCGGCATGAGTGGCATGTGATAGCGGCCATCGGCCACGAACGGTAAATGAATACCGATAAAGTATATGACAGTACCCGCCAACAACCACAGCCGTGGTGAACATTTTTCTTTTTTTATAAAGGCCGGGAGTGCAATTAAAAATGCCAGCCCCAATGTGTAGTAGTAACCTTCAGTGATTACGATGAGCGCCATCAATACCGCCGGGCTAACTTGTTCTGAACTCCACATAAATCCATACGTTATGCATTTACTGTCTTTATAAAAAAGGTGAATGAACTTTTTAATCCAGGATAAAACTGTATTTGCCGGATTATGCAG
Organism: Calditrichota bacterium; assembly: GCA_020051775.1. Lineage (GTDB taxonomy): Bacteria > Electryoneota > B3-LCP > B3-LCP > B3-LCP > JAGVQJ01. The sequence continues at coordinate 44,567 of JAGVQJ010000140.1, forward strand.
CATGTAGGAAATAGCTTGCTTGGTGGCATAGCTGTCGCGTTGCTTTTCATTTAAGGCAGCTAACATCCATTTTAATGTATCGGGATGAACATAAGTGGCCTCATCAATGAATCCGCCCGTGGCCATAGGGTTGTTTCCACGCCACAGATTGTAGCCTCCATGATTAGAGACCATGACGAACTCGTCAAAGGTGCGATAGTTTCGAATTTGCCAGGGGAGAAGAATGCTTTCAGCAATTAGATAGATAATGGCTATCCGCCCCAAGACCAACTTCAAGTTTTTATTCTGAAGGTACCAGAAAAGCGCAATAATAACCGGGTAAAACACCAGTATCGGTCGCGTCAGCAAAGCCGCACCAAAAAGTATTCCAAGAGCAATGGTATTGATAATTGAGTGTCTTCTCACCACAAAATAAGCCATGACGGCAAAATAGAATGCGAAAGGAATGTCAGCGATGGGGACGAAGGAATATAGAACCTGAGAGGGTAGGAATGCCAACAGTAATGCCGCACGGCGTGCTATCCTGTCATTGAACAGGCGAGCGCCAATCAAGTAAGTGAACAAGGAAATAGCAGTAAGCATAAGAATATTTAAATACTGAGCTGCGAGGATGCTTGGACCAACAATTTTGAATAGAAGCGATAACAGTAATGGGTACCCAATCGGAAAGTAAGCGGTAGGATGACCATCTTTGGTGGCTACCTCCAATCCCTTATAAAGATTTCTGGCTTGATCCAAGTACCAGATAGAATCGGCAGCCTCTTCATATTGATAAGAGTGGATATAAATGAGACTGCCGATAACTTGAAAGCTCAGAATCAAAATAAGAAATCTGGATACTTTCCAATCGAAGATGCCGATTTTCCCACGCTCAACCAGATACAAGAAGGCTGTCATCATTCCGAGGAAGAATGCGGCTATCATCAAGCCAGGTAAAAGTCCTTCGAAGGCACGGAGGGCTAAACTGTCCAATACTCCATCAGAAGTGGCTATCTGGGCAAGTGATTCAGGTTGAAACGGCTGGAAGGTGATGGCTAAGGCTGCCAGGAGACACATTCCGCTCGCAGCCGCCAATAAGTAAATGAAACGCTTCATGAAGTATGCTCTGGTGCTTTAGTCCAAATTCCCGACAAGAATCTTGATTGGTTCCATGTTAAATATAAATGAACATGGCGAAGAAAACAAATACTTTCCTTTAATTTACTGCGACTAGAGTCCATTAAAAAAACCGTTGACAAATCACTGAATATTTGTTATTTTAAGTGAAAGGATTAATTTGCTTTACCAGGAGACAATATGCCCGGTGACACCATGCGCACTCTGGAAGCCTTGGGGATGATCGAAACCCGAGGACTGGTCGCCGCCATTGAAGCGGCCGATGCGATGGTCAAAGCCGCCAAAGTCCAGCTTGTGGGGAAAGAAAAAATCGGCGGTGGCTATGTGACAGTATTCGTTCGCGGCGATGTCGGCGCGGTGAAAGCAGCCACAGATGCCGGAGCCACAGCCGCCGAAAAGGTCGGCGAACTGGTGTCTGTCCATGTCATCCCCAGGCCGCATCAGGAAGTGGAGATCATAGTCCCCACACGCGAACACCCCAACCTGGAATAGGCCTTAACATAGGTGAATTAAATGGCCAAATTGCAGGACAAGCCGATCCTGACAGAACGCGCTCTCGGTATGATTGAGACGACCGGTCTGGTCGGAGCTATCGAAGCCGCTGATGCTATGCTCAAAGCCGCCAGAGTACGATTGCTGGATAAAGAGCTTAGCAGCGGGGGGCTGGTAGTTATTCAGGTGCTGGGAGAGGTGGGAGCAGTACGCTCCGCCGTTGATGCCGGGGCCAAAGCCGCCGAAAGGGTAGGACAGTTGGTTGCCACGCACATCATCCCCCGCCCGCATGACGAAGTTGAAGACCGGCTGCTTTACTCGGAGGGTGGTTCCAATAATTTGCAAAAGCACACGGGCAAAAACGAGGGACCAGATCGTCTTGAAAGTTTGACAGTGACTGAATTGCGCGCTTTGGCAAGAAAAACCACCGGATTTCCTTTATCGGGTCGCGACATCTCCAAGGCGGGTCGGGATCTGCTATTAACAGAACTGCGCAGGTTTTTTCCACCTGCCTGATCGTCTTAACGAGTGACAGCATGTTGCGTCCGCGATTCCGGTTCTGGGCGACCCTTAGACCTTATTCTCGCGTGATCCTTCTGTGGGCGATCATTGGCTTGATGATCGCCCTCGGCATTTGGTTGGGGGTGGATAAAAAGGTCATTGGTCTTGTGCTGGTAGTATTCGGAATCGCCACCCAGGCCTTTTCCAGTCTGCTGCTGGTCTTGGGCGCAATACCGATCGCAGGTCCGTTGATCGTAAAGGTCTTTACGCTGCCCTTTTTCTGGATTCTGAATGGTTTGGGGTACTTCCTTTCCATTTTTGCGATCAGGCGAGGTTATTCCAAAGACGTATTCAGTTACCGCATTTTCACAATTGTGTTTCTGGTCGGACTCGTTTTTGGGTTTATTCTTGGTAAAATACTCTGACAAAAGGCGAATGGTCATGCGCAATACGACCTTAATAGCCAGCCTGGCAATGGCGGTTTCCCTGCTACCTGGGATGGCTTTAAGCTATCTCAAGCCCACTCTGAGCACAGCCACGCCACCGACCGCTTCGCAAGTATTCAAACCTGCCTGGGTTGATGATGACACCGTCATTTTTCTGGCCGATTTTGAAACTACCGGCGGAATGAATGCCTGGACCTCTTCGGACCTAACCAATCCTGGTCCCACCTGGCACCGCGACGTGTACAACGCTTATAATAACCACTCCTGGTGGGTGGGCAAGCAAACCCTAGCCGGCTATGATAACAATTGGCTACAGTACCTGGTGACGGATACTTTCAGCATATCCGGAGTTACCAATCCGCGTCTCACTTGTAAAGTTTATTGGGCAACCGAACCACCCCTTGGGCCTTTTCCAACCGGATACGATGGTTGGGATGGGTGCAACGTTTGGATATGGAATGGTTTTATCTGGCAACTATTGATTCCCGATTTCCCAGCTTACAATACGGCCAGCCAATACGGCTTCGGATGGTTGTGGGGGATGGGATTGGGGATTCCCGCCTGGGCGGGAACTTCCGACTGGGTTACGGCCCAATTCGATCTGTCGTCATACACTTTCCTGCCCAATGTGCGATTGCGCATAGCTTTTTGCTCTGATCCTGCCAACTGTACTGCCGAAAACACTACTTGGACCGGAATCTTCGTGGATGACATCCTGGTCACGGATGGATCCACAATATATCTTTCCGACGACGCCGAAGGCAATCCATACCCTGGGGAATCCACTTTCGCAACCGGTGATCCCTATGGCAATTATTGGGTTTTAACCACCCCGCAGGCTCATAGCCCTACGCATAGCTGGAATTGCGATGATCGTTTTTTCTTGTCGGATGCCTTGATTTCTCCCACGGTAAACATCCCCGCCGGTATGAGCACTATTTTAAGCTATTGGGTGTATTGTGACATGCCGGATTTCGACGGCGACCACGATGATTTTTTGGATGATTACTACTATATTGAAGTGTTGCCGACCAGCAGCTCCACCTGGATACCGATAGCGTATGATTATGCCCGCAACGGATCGCAGTTACAGTGGGTGGAAAGAATTGATGGTGTTTGGAATAGTTTGCCTGTACCCATTTTGAATCTCACACCCTGGGCGGGACAATCGGTTAAACTGCGTTTCCGCACGGTAACTGATGGCGATAACAACGGCGGCATCGGTAACGGTCTGTACATTGATGATGTGACCCTGATTAGCCACATTTTGCCCAATAATGACGTGGGCGCTTACAAACTGGTGATCCCGTTCCCCACGTATCAGGGGCAAAGCCAGGTCGCCGGATCCGTCGAATTGATCAATTACGGCGTGTTGAATCAACCGCAAGTGCCGGCCTCTTGGTCAGTTAATGGACTTACTACCCCGTTCATTCCCTGGGCGTCCATCAATGCCGGAGATACTTTAATCAGAAATTTTGCCTGGACTCCGCCTGCGTCTGGTTCCTTTGATTTCAAAGCTTTCACACACATGTCCGGCGACCAGAATCAGACAAATGACTCCAGTCATGCAGGGGTAGTCGAAGTTACACCAACGGGATTCTTCGAACTCGGCTACGATCATCGCCAACTATCTTACTTGCCGGAAACAGACCTGCTGGCCTTCAATTTTGGACAAGGAGGCGGCGCGATGGTCCATTTTACCCCTGAAACTGACGGTCTCGCCGGCACATTATATGGCAGCACCCTGAAAGTTATGTTTCGTACGGCAGGTGATTTCACTCTGCACTTTTTCGAGAACGGGGAATTCGGCCAGCCTGGAAATGAAGTCCACAGCCGACCGATCACGCTCTCCGAAACCCAAATATTTCCCAATTGGGCTAATATTGATATTTCAGACGTTGCCTTCCTGCAAGGTGGGCACCCCGATTTCTGGGTTTGGCTGGAGGTCACTGCGCAGAATTTCACTCCCCATATCACCGGATATCTTGAAGACGCCTTTTCCTACGGGCATTTCTTCTTCCACGATAATCAAGGTACGGAGCAAACCATCATCAATTTCAATATTCGTGCGATAATGACGGGCACAGCCGCGGTTGATCCCAATTTAGGTCTACAGCCGGCAAGCATCATGCTTCTGGCTGGGTATCCCAATCCTTTCAACAGTATGGTTCACGTTTCATTCACTCTACCGGCGCCCGTTGATGTGCAGTTAGAGATTCTCGATCTAATGGGGCGGAGAGTTGCCACACTTGTGAACGGAAGAGTGCCCGTCGGCGAACAAGCCGCCATCTGGGATGCGGGTGATTTTCCCTCAGGCAATTATTGGATAAGGTTAATTGCGGGTTCTCGCATAATGACGGAAAGAATCGTATTACTTAAGTGAGGGATCAGACTTGGAACATCAAGAACCTAACTTCATAGATGAGTCATTGTTAAATTTGTACAACTTAAGGAGGATAGTATGAGTACCAGAAATTATTGGATTCCGCTGTGCTTGATCTTGATTGCCGTTACAACCTCAAATGGCAGCGAACGCCATCAAGTCTTGATGCCCAGAACCGAAGCGGTGCCGATGCCGGGAGAGGCGCCAAGTTATGCAGTAGATGAAACTGACAGCGTTATTCTCTTTGAGAATTTCGAAACAGGAGCGCCGGGGTGGACTTTTGTAGATCTTACCGACCTGCCAATTTATTGGCATGTTGACGATTATAATCACTATGAAAGCGGCGGTAGCCTTCTATCCTGGTGGTCGGGTGATACTGCGATCATGGGCTACGACAACCACACTCTTCAGTATCTTGAGAGTCCTACCCTGAATTTAACCGGTGCGGTCAATCCTACGCTAACCTTCAATCTCTTCCATTCCGTCGAAACGACACCTGGTGCAACACCGCCTTACGACGGATGGGACGCTTGCAATGTATGGGTTTCCACCAACAACGGATCAACCTGGGCGGTACTACCCAGTCCAACTCCTGCTTATAACATGACCAGCTCCTATGCCTTCGGTTATGAATTCGGCATGGGACCCGGTATTGCAGGATGGGGAGGATATTCGGGCGGCGTATCACCCGGAGCCTGGGTTAACGCTTCTTTCTCACTAAACAGCTATATCTCCAGCCAGGTGAAAATCCGCTTTGCCATGTGTTCCGATCCGGCCTACAGCACACTTCAGGACTCAACCCTGCGTGGGATGTTCGTAGACAACATCCTGGTTCAAGCCGGCACCACGGCCTATCTGCGGAACAATGCTGAAGGGATCGCTATCCCCAGCGAAATGGTCCCTACTTTGCCTTTGCCGCCGGTGGGCAGCTTTTGGCACGTGGAAACCCTTACCTCGCCATTCCCCACACCGCCATCGCCCACGCACGGAGCTCGCATGTCCAACGGTTTGGGCATATCGTCGCAGTATCCGCCCATGACCTATTGTGCTTTAGTCTCACCGATGATTGATTTGACCGGCATCGGATTCGGCATGGGTCAAGTTTATGCTGACTTTTTTCACACCGGGCAGATCAACTTGAACGACCCGGATCCCTTCCCGGATCTGGATATCTGGACCATAGAAGTCAAACCTGACACCGGCGTAACCTGGTACAACTGGAACGATCCGTTCAATCAAGGTGCTCAGCACTTCGTGTTTTCCAGTTTACCAACCACCTGGGATTCATTGGGTCTCTGGCAGGGTTTGCAGGAGGGTGTGCCTCTTACAGCCTATATTGGCATGCGAATTCAGGTGCGTGTCATTTTCCAAGCTGACATTGATCAATTTGCCGGTTATGGCATGTTGTTGGATAACTTCAGCGTGGATTTCATCGGGGGTTTGTCCCATGATGTTGCCGCCCGCAAGTTGAAAGTACCCATGCCCACTTCCACCTACTTCGATACCATCTATGCTTCGGTGGAACTCCACAACCTGGGTCAGAATCTGGAATCATCGGTTCCGGCGTTCTGGCGGATCAATAGCGGTGTAGCCAACCCCATGATCCCCTGGGCCTCGATCCCGCCGGATGGAATGGTCATGAAGGCTATCAACTGGGTCGTACCGGAGACGCCAGGATCGTTCTTCTTCGATGCCTACACAAGGTTGGGTTCCGACCTGGATCTTTCCAACGACACCGCCAAAGCCGGATCCGTAGAACTTACGCCGGATTCCCTCTTTGAGTTCGGCTACGATAACCGTCAGTATGGCTACGAAAGCACCTACTACTTCAATTTTGAACCAGGTGAAGGCGCTTACATTCGTTACACTCCGACGGCGGATCGGGTAAACTTTAACGTATATGGGCATTACTTGCGAGCCAGGTTTATGGATACCGGATCCATCAGAATCCACCTTTACCAGGCTGGAGCCGATCCCACTCAACCAGGCTCGCCGATCACGCAATGGGATGCCATGGTTACTCAAGTTTCTCCCAGTTGGCAGCAGTTCGATATTTGGAATGTGCCCGAACTGCAAGGGACCCACGCAGATTTCTGGGTATTCTATGAAATGATTGACACTTCCA
>JAGVQJ010000134.1 GCA_020051775.1 Calditrichota bacterium
CCGCTATTTTTATTGATTGGGGTATTTTGGGGGTTGGCGGGCAGCTTCTACAGTCTCTACCTGCAAGTCAAAAAGCTCCAACAGGAGGAGGATCGCCAAAGGAAGGAACCCCCGTCAGCCAAATCACCCCGGGAGAACAATACGTAATATGGCGGTATTACCCGTTTGGTTATGGGGATTATTGGGCGGTCTAGCCCTTGGGCCTTTAAGTCTGTTGATTCTCTGGCCCGCCTGCGCGCAGGGCGCCCTGCCATTGTTGAAACGCCTGGTCATCACCATGCTGATGAAATTGGCGTTATCGGGAGTGGGGCTTTACCTGGCCATCAAACAACTGAATTTACCGGCCCGAGATTTGATTCTCGGATTTTTCGCCGGCTATCTTATTTCACTGATACTGGAAATCACGCTTTGTCTCCGGAAGGTGCGTAAATGCGCTTGAGACGTTGGACTTCTCTAACCATCATTGGCTTCGCCCTCATCCTGGCTGCCGGCAGGATGCTTGCACAGGAACATGGCGTTCAACCTGAACACCCTGCGCAGCCACAGGCTGTGACTGAAGGCGCTCCTGAACATGACACGGGCTCAAGCGAAGGGCACGGCGGCGCCACAGCCGAGGATCATTCCGTTCTGGGGGTGCTCACTCACCACCTGATGGATTCGCAGCACTATAAGTTCCTCTTCTGGGATATACATTTACCCAATATTCAAATTGGGGGTTATACCCTGCCTGTGACCAAACATACCGTCATGCTGGTCACCGCGGCCATCCTGTTGATCGTGCTGCTTATGCCGTTGCGTCGCTTGCGCGGCGGCATCCCGCATGGCATGGGTAACTTTCTGGAGGTGTTGATCGTTTTCATTCGCGACGAGGTCATCTATCCGAATTTGGGCGAAAAGGACGGTCGGAAATACCTGCCTTATTTCCTGACGATTTTCTTTTTCATCCTCTTCTCCAACCTGCTCGGGATGATTCCCTACGGCAGCACCCCTACGGGAAATATTTCCGTGACCGGTGGATTGGCCGCCATCTCCCTGCTGGTGATGATCGGTTCGGGGATTGCGCGCTGGGGAATGTTCGGTTACCTGGGCAGCTTCGTTCCTCATGGTGTGCCGCTGTTCGTGGCCCCGATTTTATTCCCCATAGAAATCATCGGCGTTCTGGTGAAACATTTCGCCCTGTGCATCCGACTCTTCGCCAATATGCTCGCCGGACACGCCGTCATCAGTGTCTTCCTGGCGCTGATCTCCAGCTTCGCCATCGCCCCTGTTTCCATCCTCGGCGCGGTGGCGATTTCCATGCTGGAACTGTTCGTGGCCGTGTTGCAGGCATATATCTTTACCATGCTGTCGTCGCTGTTCCTCGGAGGTGCGCTGCATCCGGAACACTGAGAGGTTATGTAAGCAGAAGACGAAATTAAATTCTGGATGAAATCCGCTGACGAGGATTTCCACTCGATGGAACAGATGTTTTCCAACGGACACTTTGCCTGGAGTTTGTTTGTTGGGCATTTAGTTATTGAAAAACTTCTAAAGGCAATTTACATAAAGAAGATTGGACCCGATTACCCGCGTATCCACAATCTGGCAATTCTGGCCCGAAAAGCTCAACTTGATATTAATGAAAACCATAAGATTAGCCTGGACATGATTACTAGGTTTAACATAGAAGCGCGATATTTAAACGTGAAGCAGAGTTTTTATCAAAAAGCCGATCTGGGATTTACGACTCACGCCTTGGCCGTAATTAAGGAGACTAGATAATGGCTATTAGGGAATCTGTAGAATCTATAACAGAAATTGTACAGGAATATATCAAATCCTTACGTCAACATCAGATTGAACCCGAATTAGTATATATATTCGGGTCCTATGCCAAGGGAACGTCACGAGAATATAGTGATATTGACGTGGCCATCGTTTCTAATTGTCTGTCCGGAGATCGTTTTGACGATGGGGTAAGACTAATGGGGTTTCGCTGGGATATAGACCTTCGCATCGAACCTCACCCCTTCCGCCCGGAAGACTTCAACGAAGACAATCCTGAGGCAGCGGAAATCATGCGAACGGGGATCAGAATCATTTGGCAAGATTTACCTGATATCTTGAGAACATAAAATATAATAAATACTACAACTGAGATTCAATCATCAGGAGAACCACTTCAATGGAATCATTAGCCTTAGCTTTCCTGGGCGCCGGCCTTGGTGCCGGAATCGTCACCTTGGGAGCCGCCCTGGGTATCGGCCGTATCGCTGGATCCGCCATGGACGGCATCGCCCGCCAACCGGAAGCCGCCGGTAAAATCCAGACCGCCATGTTGATCTCCGCCGCTCTGATCGAAGGCGTCGCCTTCTTCAACGCCGTGATCTGCATGCTGATCGCGCTGAAATAAGGAACCACCATGCAAGACATCATCATGCCCGCGCCTGGATCCATCATCTGGACTATCGCGGTCTTCGCGGTCCTTTTGCTCGTGCTGCGCAAATTCGCCTGGAAACCGATCCTGGAAGCTTTGCAAAGCCGGGAAGACGGTATTCGCCGCAACATTGAAGAGGCGGAAAAATCGCGCGAAGAAGCGCAGAAACTTCTGCAACAATATAAGGCACAACTCGATCAGGCCCGCAAGGAAGCTCAGAAGATGATCAATGAAGCCAACGCACGAGCCGAGGTCATCCATCAGGAGCGCAAGAAAGAAATCGAATCCGAAGCGCATAATATGATCGAAAAGGCGCGTCAGGAGATCGGGCAGGAGAGACAGAAGGTGATCCAGGATCTGAGACAGGAAGTCGTGGATATCGCACTGACCGCTGCCGGCAAGGTAGTCGGTCAGGCTCTGCGCGCTGAAGATCACCGCGAATTGATTGATCGTGAGATCGAGAAATTGAATTAGGATGAAAAACGAAGCCCTGGTACGCATTTACACCCGGCCATTGTTCGATCTGGCCGTGGAAAACAACAGCTTGGACATCGTCGGTGCGGAGATTAAAACTCTCCATGAGCTGTTCCGGCAGGTGCCATTGCTGGCCGAATACTTGAATAATCCCGGCCTGTCGCAAAAAATCAAGCTGGATGTGTTGAAGAATGCGTTTGACCGACCTTGGTCGAAATTCTTTACCAACTTTCTGGATTTGGTCATGCGCAAGAGTCGCCAGGAGATCCTACCCGATGTCTGGGAAGCCTTTCGGCAGTTCTTGGATGAGTACAATTCTCAGCTGAATGTGACCGTCACTTCAGCGGTGGAACTGACCGAAGGACAGAAACGCTCTCTGGAGAAAGCGCTGGCTCGTCGCACCGGTAAAAAGATCATCCTTAAAGGGCTGTTGGATGTCTCAGTCCTGGGTGGACTGCGGGTACAAATCGGCCATGAATTGGTAGATGCCACGGTCTCCGGCAAACTGCGAGCATTGCGTGAAGCCCTTCTAAAGGCTTAACCCTTAGGTAAGGGATGGACGGGCATTCTTGCCTGTTCATGGGTAAAAATATGGCGGACAAGCTACTTTGTCCCCTCTCTGACCATCGAGCATAAAAGGAAATAATATGCCTCTTAGACCGGAAGAAATCACCTCCATTATAAAAAAGCAGATTGCCGGGTATGAAGCCACGGCCACCATGGAGGAGGTCGGTGAAGTCATTCAGATCGGCGATGGAATCAGCCGCGTATATGGGTTGGAAGGCGTCATGGCCTCCGAGTTGGTACAGTTTCCCGGCGACGTTTATGGCATGGCGCTGAACCTGGAAGAAGATAATATCGGCGTCGCCATCTTCGGCGATTATACGAAGATCAAGGAAGGCGATCTGGTACGCCGGACAGGACGCATCGTGCAGGTGCCCGTAGGTGAAAACCTGCTTGGCCGCGTCATCAATCCGTTGGGCTTCCCCCTGGACGGCAAAGGCCCCATCCAGACGACCGAAACTCGTCCCGCCGAAAAGAAAGCCCCGGGTGTTATTTATCGCCAGCCGGTAAAAGAGCCTCTGGAAACCGGCATAATGGCCATAGACGCCATGATCCCCATCGGCCGCGGTCAGCGCGAATTGATCATCGGCGACCGCCAGACCGGCAAGACCGCTATCGCTGTAGACGCCATCATCAACCAGAAGGGCAAAGGCGTGGTGTGCATTTACGTAGCCATTGGCCAGAAGGGGTCAACCATTGCCGGATTAGTTAAAATTCTGGAAGATAAAGGCGCGTTGGATCACACCATTATCGTCTCTTCCACTGCCGAAGAGTCTGCCCCTATCCAATATCTGGCGCCCTACGCTGGAGCCGCCATCGGCGAGTATTTCCGCGATTCCGGACGTCACGCGCTGTGCGTTTATGACGACTTGACCAAACATGCCTGGGCCTATCGCCAGCTCTCGCTGCTGCTGCGCCGTCCTCCAGGACGCGAAGCCTACCCCGGCGACATTTTCAACTTGCACTCACGCCTCTTGGAACGCGCCGCCAAGATGTCCGATGACCCGCACGTGGCCGCCCTGGCCGGGTGCAGCGCGCCGGGAGGATCTCTAACGGCTCTGCCCATCATCGAAACTCAGGCTGGAGACGTGTCCGCCTATATTCCTACCAACGTGATCTCCATTACCGATGGTCAGATCTTCCTGGAACCGGACCTGTTCTATTCCGGTGTGCGGCCCGCCATCAACGTGGGTATCTCAGTGTCGCGCGTGGGCGGTAGCGCTCAGACCAAAGCTATGCGCCAGGTTGCGGGGTCGTTGCGTATTGACCTAGCCCAATATCGGGAAATGGCCGCTTTCGCCCAGTTCGGATCTGACTTGGACAAAGCCACCCGCGCCCAGTTGACTCGCGGTGAACGCCTGGTCGAAATTCTGAAGCAGGGGCAGTATTCCCCCATCCCCATGGAAGAACAGGTTGGCGCCATCTTCGCCGCCATTAATGGCTATATGGACGACGTGCCCATCAGCGAAATCAAGCGGTTCCGCGCGGACTTTATCAAGTTCATGCGCGCCATTCACCCCGATCAGTTGCAGGAAATCGCCCAGAAGAAGATAATATCGGATGACTTGAAGGAACGCCTGAAAGCCTCCTGCCAGGAATTCCGCCAGGGCTTCACGGTGGAAATGGCGGCCTGATATGCCCTCTCTCAAGCAAATCAAACGACGCATCGCCTCCATCAAGTCCACCCAGCAAATCACGCGAGCGATGAAGATGGTGGCCGCAGCCAAGCTGCGCCGAGCGCAGGAGAACATCCTCAAAGCGCGGCCTTATTCCCTGAAGTTGCGCTCGGTGATCCACGAAGTTTCCGGCCACGCCGAGCGTTCTCTGCACCCCTTGTTGGCCGTGCGCCTGCCGCGTGAAGTCGGCGTTGTTGTAGTGACTTCTGATCGCGGTCTGGCCGGCAGCTTCAACACCAACATCCTCAAGCGCGCGGTGAAGGAGATCGCCGCCCTGGAGGCTCAAGGGCAGAAAGTCCATCTGGTCACGGTAGGCCGCAAGGGTTCGGACTTCTTTAAAAAGCGCGGCTACGACGTTATCCAGGCGCACGTGAATCTGTTCAACAACCTGCACTTCGGCGTGGCCTCGTCCATCGGCCAGTCTTTAGTGGATCTTTACGTACGCGAAGAACTGGATCGCATCTACCTGATCTACAATGAATTCAAGTCGGCCATCCAGCAATTCGTCACGGTCGAGCAGCTTCTGCCCATTATCCCCGATGAAGAGCTGAAACCCAGCAGCATCGAATTCCTCTATGAGCCAAATCCTCTGGCCGTGCTTTCCGGTGTGTTGCCGCTGTACGTCAATATTCAGACGTGGCGCGTCTTCCTGGAATCCAACGCCGCCGAACAGGGCGCGCGCATGACCGCCATGGAAAACGCCACCAATAACGCCCGCGACCTGATTGATTCGCTGACGCTGACCTACAACAAGGTCCGCCAGGCGACGATCACGAAAGAAATTCTGGAGGTAGTATCGGGTGCGGAAGGGTTGAAGTAAATTTCCGGTTAGGTTATTTCCCCGTAGATGACCCATGCGAAATCATCATTATTCAGGTTGGCTGATCGCTGCGTTTATTAGCGTCAGCATGGCCTTGGGAACCGCGGCGCAGGAACCATTCCAAGCCACCCCGATTCAGCGCTTGTTCACGATTCCGACGGGACGCATCTTGGGATCCTACGAAGTCCTGCTGACACTGGGCGGCGCTTACGGTGCGATGAACAAAGGCGAGTACCTGGGTATTGCTTCCGTAGGTTTGGGAAACGTGGCTGAAGTGGAGATCAGCACGTGGAGAATGGTGTCGAATTTGTTTCAAGGCACGACGGCGCTGGGCACCACCGCCATCAAGGTGGGACTGCTGCATGAAGATGGCAGCGCCTACAAACCCGATATCGCCATGATCTTCCGCTTGAATCCCAGTTGGACAGAGGTGAAAAGTGAGGATCGGAAGTTCCTTTCAGAAATCCAGGATCAGGTGCAGGAAGTTGATTTTAAAATGCACATTGCCAGTTTGTATTTAGGCGTTTCTAAAAGCCTTTCGGAGAATCTGGTGCTGCATACCGGAGCCTTCCTGATGGACATACGCACCAAAGAAGGCCAGGTGTCTTTTCCCAACACCTCCCCTGGTAGTTTCTTTAATATTCCGGATATGCGCAAGAATGTGGTCAGCGGTTTCTTGGGTTTTGAACGGCAAGTCAACGCTCGCACCTCGATCATGGCGGAAATTTGCGGATCGCCGCGATACAATTACAACCAGGATACGACCATCACGGTTGACCAGGTCGCTACGATTATCGCCGGTGTGCGGTTTTATTTCGCCGACCGGATTTCCGCAGACGCCGGTGTGAAATACCGCACCGATTATGTCGGCATCGCCGACGCCGACATCGCCGTGGGTCTGAATGCTGGGATCAACCTGTATGAATTGTTCACGCACAAGCCGATGAATCCGTAGAGTTGGGTGTAATCCCCCCCAGCCCCCCTTAAAAAGGGGGGTGCCCGTGATGCGAGATTTGTTTAATACTTATGCGATATGAAGCATAGAGTAGAGTCCAGACCTGGTTTAATCTCTAATGAATATTGTCTTCCTTACAATCCTGAATTGGTAGCCCGAGCCAAGCAACTAAGGAAGCACATGACCGAGGCGGAGGAGATTCTGTGGAACGGATAATTACGATGACTGAAACCCAAGTTTCATAGGCAACGTCCCATTGATCATTTTATAGTAGATTTTTACTGTGCTGAAGCAAATTTGATCATTGAAATAGACGGTGAAACTCATTCAACCGCAGATGGTAAGGGACGCGATGCAGAACGCACTGCCATATTGGAATCCTACGGTCTGAAAATTAATCGTTTTACAAATTCCGAAGTAAAGAACAAATTCGACTGGGTCTGTAGTACCATAAACAAATTATTGGAAGAAACGCAGAATAAATCCTCTCCTTGAATATAACCAAATCCTGCCCAACAGGCACCCCCCTTCTTAAGGGGGGACAGGGGGGGATAGAACAAGGTAGCCCGGGAATTCATTCCCGGGTGAGATGGGTATGCTTTTAATCATTTTGTTCATTATCACCGGAGACAAAAATGCCTCAATGGGAACAATACGAACTTAGTACATGTAATAGTATTTTCATTCTAAAGGTGGTGGGAGGATGGCTTGTAATGACAAATAGTGAAACGCTGACTTTCGTCCCCGACCCCGATTATACTCATAAACCTATTCCTATAGAATAATATAGAATCAACCATAGATTGCGAACCCTCATGAACAAAGGCTACATCCGACAGATCATCGGCGTGGTGGTGGACGTGCACTTCCCGGAAGGGGAACTGCCCGCCATCTATCAGGCCCTGAAAATCACGCGCGACGGCCAGGACGACCTGATCCTGGAAGTTGAGCAGCACCTGGGCGACCGCAAGGTGCGCGCCGTGGCTATGGATTCCACCGACGGACTGACGCGCGGCCGCGAAGTCTTGGACACCGGCGGCCCCATCACCGTCCCGGTCGGCCCTGAGACTCTGGGCCGGCTGATCAACGTCACCGGTGATCCCATTGACGGCCTGGGCCCCATCAATGCCAAGATGCGCTACCCCATCCACCGGCCCGCTCCACAACTGGAAAATCTGGAAACCGAGTCCAAGATGCTGGAAACCGGCATCAAGGTCATTGACTTGATCCAACCCTTCCTGAAAGGCGGCAAGATCGGCCTGTTCGGCGGCGCGGGTGTGGGCAAGACGGTCATCGTCATGGAATTGGTCAACAATATCGCCAAAGCGCACGGCGGTATCTCCGTGTTCGCCGGTGTGGGCGAGCGCACTCGCGAAGGCAACGACCTGCTGCGCGAAATGATCGAATCCAAAGTGATGAACTACGGCGACAAGTTCGACGTATCCAATTACGATCTGGCCACCGTGGACAAGAGCGCCCTGGGAAAGTCCAAGCTGGCGATGGCCTTCGGGCAGATGAATGAACCTCCCGGCGCCCGTCTGCGCGTCTCGCTTTCGGGCTTGACGCTGGCGGAATACTTCCGCGACGAAGGCAAGGACGTGCTGCTCTTCATTGACAACATCTTCCGCTTCACGCAGGCGGGGAGTGAGGTTTCTGCACTCTTGGGCCGCATGCCTTCCGCCGTGGGTTATCAGCCCACTCTGGCGACCGAAATGGGCGCCATGCAGGAACGCATCACCTCTACCAAGACGGGGTCTATTACTTCCGTGCAGGCCATCTACGTACCCGCCGACGACTTGACCGATCCGGCTCCGGCCACCACCTTCGCGCACCTGGACGCCACCACGGTGCTTTCGCGCGCCATTGTGGACTTAGGAATTTACCCGGCCGTGGACCCGCTGGATTCATCTTCGCGCATCATGGATCCCAACGTGTTGGGTGAGGAGCATTACAACGTCGCTAAGCGCGTCCAGGAAGTCTTGCAGCGCTACAAGGACTTGCAGGATATCATCGCCATTCTCGGCATGGACGAGCTGCCCGACGAGGACAAACTGACCGTCAGCCGAGCGCGCAAAATCCAGAAGTTCCTATCACAGCCCTTCCACGTGGCCGAGGCTTTCACCGGTCGTCCCGGCAAGTACGTCCCGGTCAAGGAAACCATCTCCGGCTTCAAGGGCATCGTCGAAGGCCAATACGACCACATCCCTGAACAGGCTTTCTACATGGTCGGCGGTATCGAAGAAGTGGTTGAAGCTGCAAAGAAGTACGCAGCTTGATCCGGGGTTAGGGAACAGGGAACAGTAGTACAGGCGTCCCCGCCTGTAGTGCGAGTACCCGCAGGCGGGGTCGCCCCCGACCCCGACCGACCTAACGGTGGATGATGGTAATGCAGATCCGAACCGTTTTGTGTCTCATCCTGATTCTTTGTGGGTTCAGTAATGGGAACGCGGGTTCCAAGGACTATCCTCCCCTGCGCAGCTATTTCACCGGGAATCAGCCATCAATTTATGATTCCTCCAAACCCACAGGAAAGCGAATTTACCTCGCACCCGGTCCGCTGAAACCGGGGAAAATAGTGGGTGAGTATGCCGCCGGCAGCTTCTTATCGGTAGCAATGGGGATGCTTTCTGCCGTCGCCGGTTCGCGCATAACCCATGATTTTAATGATGACGACGGGTGGAATTTCAGCGGTCTAACGGGAGCCTTCATTGGCTATTGGGTGGGATCTGTGGCAGGAAGCACAGTGGGTGTATGTACGGCGGGCAACACCGCAGGTGAGCACGGATCAGTCTGGGCTACCCTTGGCGGTAGTATCTTGGGAACAGCTGGAGGTACTTTTGCCGGTGCCGCCATAGCCCAAAATTCTGCACAGATGTCTGATATATTTCCGATTATTGTCGCTTATACCGTAACTCAGACCACCGGTGCCGTGCTGGGTTTCAATCTGACCCGTAAAAAAGTTACTTACGAATCGCGGTCACCCTGATTCCTATATTTTCGTATTACCGTAATATCACTATCTTGATTTCGTCCCGGGGATCGGCGGAAAACAGAGCGTCCGCTTCAGCGGACTGCAAGAGAGTAGCCCAGGACTTCAGTCCTGGGAGGTCCTATGATTGCTCTGATTGTTCTTGGGTGCGCTATCATTTTAGGCGCAGCCTATCTGACTTATGGCCGTTTCCTGGTCAGGCGTTTCCAGGTTGATGATGCCCTTGCCACCCCGGCGCAGCAAATCAACGACGGTGTGGATTTTGTCCCCGCCCGTCCCGGATTTCTGTTGGGGCAGCATTTCAGCGCCATCGCTGCTGCCGGGCCTATCGTAGGCCCCATTCTGGCCGGCATCTGGTTCGGCTGGCTCCCCGCGCTGATCTGGATCATTATTGGATCCATCTTCATCGGCGGTGTCCACGATTTCTCCAGCCTGATGGCCTCGATTCGTCACAAGGCCGGGTCCATCGGCGAGATCGTGCGGCGGCACATGTCGCCTACTTCGCACGTGCTCTTTCTTATCTTTGTCTGGCTGGCGCTGGTTTATGTGATCATCGCCTTCACCGACATCACGGCGCAAACTTTCAAGACGGTCACCGAAACCGAGGCCTTCGGCCCTGGCGTCGCCGCCAGTTCCGTACTGTACATTTTGGCCGCCATGACTATGGGCGTACTGATGTACCGCTTCGGCCTGAAATCCGGCCTGTTGACGGCGGTTTTTCTACCGTTGGTTCTGGGCATCGTCTGGATCGGCCCGCGCCTGCCGGAACCGCTGCTGGCTTCTCTGGGAGGCATCTCCGTTAAAAGTTGGGATGTGCTCATCCTGGCGTACTGTTTCCTGGCTTCGATTCTGCCTGTATGGCTGCTACTGCAACCGCGCGGTTATTTGGGCGGCTGGTTTCTGTATCTGGTCATCCTTGCCGGAGTGATCGGCGCATTTTTCGGCGGATTTGCCATTCAATATCCAGCGGTCAATACCGAGGGATTATTCAGCCTGGTCAACGGCAAACTGATCTTTCCCATTCTGTTTATTACGGTGGCTTGCGGCGCCTGTTCGGGGTTTCATGGCATCGTCAGTTCGGGCACGACCTCAAAGCAGTTGGCGCGCGAAAAGCACGCCAAACCGGTCGCCTATGGAGCCATGCTATTAGAAGCGCTGGTGGCAGTGTTGGCTCTGGTCACAGTGATGATCCTTCCGGCCGGATCAGCCGCGCTGAAGACCGATCCTAATCTGATCTACGCCAATGGCATCGCCAAGTACCTGGGGTTGGTCGGGTTTGATTTCAACGTAGCTTACCCCTTCGCGTTGCTGGCTTTTTCGACTTTCGTTTATGATACACTGGACGTCTGCACCCGGCTGGCGCGCTACATTTTTCAGGAAATATTCGGTTTGCAGAGCCGATCCAGCGGAATCATCGCCACCCTGGCGACCCTGGCGCTCCCCTTAGTCGTATTGATGTTGACTAAAGAGAAGGGTTACCTCGTCGCCTGGCCGATCTTCGGAGCCAGCAATCAACTTCTGGCCGCTCTGACGCTGCTGGCGGTGTCGGTGTGGCTGGTGAAAACCGGTCGCAAGGCGGTTTTCGTGATCGTCCCTATGGCCTTTATGCTGGCTATGACGCTCTGGTCGTTGATTTTACTGTCGCTGCCTCTAGTACATGCCGTGACGTATGGGGAAGCCTTAAAAACCGATTTGGTCATTTCCGGTGTTTTCGGGGTAGTGCTTTTCGGATTGGCGATCTGGCTGGTGCTGGAAGCATTTAGCGTGCTAGTGTTAAAAAATCGCTTGCCCACCCCCAGTGAACAACCGGCGGGATAATACCATACGAGATGATAGATGGCCAATACCTATACTGCAATAATCAAACAAGATGGTAACTGGTGGATCGGTTGGATTGAGGAAGTCCCCGGTGTGAATTGCCAGGAACAGACGAGAGATGAGTTGCTGACAAGTCTAAGGGAGACTCTTAAAGAAGCCTTGGAAATGAATCGGCAGGAAGCTCTGAGTGCAGCTGATGCCGATTATCAAGAAGAATTTCTCAATATATGAAACGCCGTGATTTGCTCAAGCATCTCCGCAAACATGGCTGCAACTTATTGCGCGAGGGTGGTAGGCATTCATGGTGGTTAAACCCAACACAAAACCGCCGTTCTGCCGTTCCAAGGCATAGCGAAATAAGCAACGAACTTGTTAGGAAAATATGCAGGGATTTGGGTATACCTGCCAACGATTAACTGAACTCTCATGTCCAAAACCTTTCGTCTCGACATCGTCACCCCACAGGGCAAGGTCTTCTCCGAAGAGGTGGAATCCCTCCGCGCGCCCGGCGTCGAAGGCTCCTTCGGAGTGCTGCCCGGGCATACCCCCTTCATTACGCCTTTGCAAGTCGGCGTGGTGGAACTGACTAGATCGGAAGAGCGTC
>JAGVQJ010000082.1 GCA_020051775.1 Calditrichota bacterium
GCTCTTCCGATCTTGGGAGACCTCTTTTGGCAGCAGCGAGGCGGTCACCATGAGCATGAATACCAAGGGTGTAATGAAGCTACCCACCAGGGGGCGCTTGTATCGCCTGATTAGAATGAGGAGCGAAAGGACGGCCATCCAGCTCATCAGCGACATGTACTCATACATATTGGAAAGCGGAACGTGATCCGAGGTTGCCCAGCGGATGATAATGGCCGCGGTCTGGGGTAGCAACCCCAATCCCATCAACAGTATACCGATCCGGGAGATCTTGGGTCGCCGGAAGGGGATATACAAACTGAAAGCAATGAAACCCGCGAAGTAGAGCCAGAAGGCAACATAGAAGAATTTGACGTCAAGTGACGACATATTTTGTCCATTTCTCCGAAAAACTGAGTCGGAATAGGTGAAGGGTTCGATTTTACCGATTCAGAATGGTCATGAGCATATCGTCGTCGGAGACACGCAGCGTAGCGGTGCAATTAACGCCGTCTCCGTCCCCGTCCTCCACGCCGACTCCCTGCAAGGTAACGTCCGCATCCGTGCCTGCAACCAGCACGTTAAAGCTGCCATCCTCGCTTACCGGGACGTTAGTCAATAGCGCCAGCCCTTGCGCATCCGCCGTAATCCCCACAAAACTGGAACCGCCGCCATTCATGAAAGCAGGCGTTCGGTAATACTTCTGCGCACGGGTCCCCAGTTCAACCAGGATACTGGTCATGCGATCCAAATTGGCTGACGCTGCATTCTCATCGAACATGCGAACAGCCAGGAAGATTGATAAGCCGATGATGATGATCGCCAGTACAATCATCAGCATCTGGGTGGATCCCACGTTGCATCCTTGTTATAATTTCAACCCAACGGGAACAAGCTTGTTCCTTTT
The DNA here is from genome assembly GCA_020051775.1 of Calditrichota bacterium. Lineage (GTDB taxonomy): Bacteria > Electryoneota > B3-LCP > B3-LCP > B3-LCP > JAGVQJ01. The sequence goes on from JAGVQJ010000082.1 coordinate 887, forward strand.
ATTCGCCGAATACTTTCATGCTGAAGCGTAGGAATGCTCAGGCAATTCACCTTTAATACCAGTGATTTTGCCACCATATTATACGAAATTCCTGCAATGAAATCAATTGAAATTTATCGAATTCGGACGCTTCTAATAGTAAATGAAGGCAGGTTGAAAAGTATAGGGGCGGACCACCGATCCGCCCCATAATTAGTTCATGTACCTTTGGGTTTCAAGCCGCGCGTAGATATTCCAGAAACTCGTATAGGAGCTTTCCCAGGGTTCGATCCACATGAGGTAAGTTTTTCCAGAATTCCAGGCGAGTCAAGGCATTGGAACGATCTGAGATCATTTTCAAGGAAGCGAAGGGGATACCCTTAACCACGGCAATCTCATTGAGCGCGAAGGCTTCCATGTCTACGGCTCCCACCTGAAATCGTTGGCCTAACCGAGAACGGTGCAAGGATTTGACCACCGGTTCGGGGCTGGTCAGCAGCCGACCGCGATGGTAAGGCAATCCTTCGCTATGCAGAAAAGTGCTAATGGCATCGGTCATGTTCAAGTCGGTTCTAATCGCCTGGCCGCTGACGTCCACAGTTTCATCAGCCAAAAACGCATCTCCCACGGCCAGGTCGCCGTTAATCATTCCGGCTGATCCGAAGTTGATCATACAATCAATTTTATAAGTCCCCAACAGAGCTTGAAAAGATCCAGAAGCTTTTTCCGGCCCTATTCCGGTTTCCAGCAGGATGACCCGATTGCCGCAATGTTGCCAAAGATAATGGGACCATTGGCCCAAAGCCATCTTGTGCACTTTCCCCATGTTTCGCCGGAAGGTTGAGAACTCCAGCGCGTGAGCCGCTGTAATAGCGATGATCATGGCTTCTCCGGTTGAATTAAGATCAGCTCAAGAATAGATGGATAACTTGACATCAGAGGGTAATAAACTCGTAGAGAGAACTGCCAATTCTTGCGCGGTCGCAGATTTTGAAATACTCATCCGAGTCTATTTTCGGGTAAATGGGACGAACCTTATCCCCGCCGGGAGTCATACCGGGCGATCCCTCAAGCTTGGAACCTGGATAACCAGGCGCTGTGGTGATCAGGTCGTAGGTGGCTCGATCCAACGCTATCACCTCTGATCCCGCCAGGATCCCCAGGTCTGGTACCACCGGCAAATCGGTCTTGTCGAAGCAATCGCAGTCCGGAGTAACGTCCAGGAGCAGATTTATTCCGTAGAACTTTCCATTGAACCGGTTCAAGATTACACGCGCGCCGTCGGTAGTGGCTTCCTGTAAGGCCAAATGCCGGGGGCTGGTGCCTCTTGAGTCGTGCATGGCCAATTTAGTCTCGACGTCTACGCAACCCATGCCCACATTTTTCAAAGCCGCGCCTATGGGAAACTGCAAATGCAGGGTAGCGTGCGCCAGAGAAATCAGGGCATCAGCCTCATAGATGTCCGACGAAACGCCGACTTCTTCCAAGCGGAGCGGATTTTCTACCTTCACCTTGATGGATCGGTCGCGCAAACCGCCGGAGATGATCAGCGGGCAGCCTAAAACTTCAGGCGTGAATCCATTGCGGCGCGCCGCTTGTAAGTAATCAAAAGCATTACCGCGCGGCGATTTATACAGAACGGCAGTATCGGTGACGAATGGGCGAGCTCCCAGTTCTTTCAGGTAATCCACCAGCAATACGGCGAAGATAGGGCGGAGGTAGCGTCCATTGCCCGGTTCACCAAAATGCATCTTCACGGCCACCAGATCGCCGGGTTTGACGGACTTGCTCAGTTCTGATTGCCGCAACAGTCGTTGGTACTTCTGCGTTAGGCCTTCGTTCCGTTCGGCGCTGGCCGACATCCTGTATATGGTAGCGTTCATGCTGATTGTTGATTCCTGCTCGACCTTAAATTCCCAAGTTTTTCCTTGATTTAGCCCCAAGGAAGTGCAATATTTTCAATAAACCTAACTATGAATTGTGGATCGCATGAAAATTCTTCTGCTTAAACCTTACTCAGAATCGCATTATGTCGTCCCGCCGTTGGGATTGGGTTACCTGGTGACCGCTCTGCGCAACGCCGGGCATACTGCCAGGAGCGTTCACTGTACAAAGGATAAGATCACTTTCGATAAATTGGCAGATCTGGTCAAGTCCGAGAATCCCGACGTCGTCGGTTTCCAGGTAGTATCTTGCGACTTGGAAGTAACCCGGCAAAGCGCTGAAATCGTTCGCCAAGTCTTACCCCAGGCGCTGATACTGGTAGGGGGGCCTCATCCTTCCGGCAACCCGGATGATACCATGAACTCGCTGCCGATGGTGGACTTTGCCTTTCGCGGCGAGGCCGAAGGTTCGCTGGTTCAATTCCTGGAAGACTACCAGCAGGGCGGTAAAAATTACAGCAACATCCCCGGTTTGATCTGGCGGGAAGGCACAGTCGTTAAGTCAAACCTGCCGGTCTTCGTGGAGGATCTGGATACTCTGGGTTTCGTTGCCTGGGATCAGATTCATCCCGAAACCTATCCGCAGGCGCCTCATGGAGCCTTCTTCGACCGCTTCCCGATCTCGCCCATCGTCACCACTCGAGGCTGCCCCTACGGTTGCACCTTCTGCGCTGCTCGAACCGTTGCCGGTCGCAAGATCCGATACCACTCGATTAGTCATGTGTTAAAGGAAGTGGAACTGCTCTACCGCGACTACGGGGTTCGCGAAATTCACATCATAGATGACACTTTCACCCAAAAAGCTGAGCGAGTGCGCGAGTTCGCCGACGGCATGCAGGAGATGCAGCGCCGCGGGATTCGCGTTTCGGTCGGGTTCCCCAATGGGGTACGGCTGGATACCTTGACTGAAACGGTACTGGCGGATTTGAAAAGAGCCGGTTGTTATTCCATGCTGGTGGGGATAGAATCCGGATCTCAGCGCATTCTGGATCTGATGAAAAAGAGTCTAACGCTGGACCTGGTGCGCGAGCGGGTCAGGTTAATCAAGAAAGCCGGATTGACGGTACATGCTTTCTTCATCATCGGATTCCCCGGCGAGACCGAGGAGGACATCCACACCACCATGCGCTTCGCCCGCAGCCTGCCTTTGGATGGGGCGCTCTTCTCATCCTTCCTGCCGTTGCCGGGGTCGGAAATCACGCGGCAGTTAATTGAATGCGGCGATCTGGCAGCGGATTTCCATTGGGGCAACCTATTCTACTCGCGGGTGACTTATGCGCCCAAAGGTATCACCCCTCAAAAACTGAAATCTCTTCAGCGAAAAGCAACCCTGGGTTTCTACCTGCGACCGCGCGTGCTGCTGGCCATCCCCTTCAGAATCAAATCCTGGTACCATTTCAAAGTCTTGGCCAAAAAGACCTGGGACAACCTCTTCCTACGTTGAAAATATTTCACTACCGATTGGTATTTTAAAGAGAGATTGCACAATCTGGAGACTCGAACAGAGCTTCCCGATAGAATGCTCTGTGCTCTGAATTGCAAGTGCAAAATAATGCTGATCACAGCTATGGCGAGGGGTAATGAGGTTGGTTCAGGTGTTCCCTGCTTTCGGCCGGCTCTCACCTGAATGACCCGAATGGTTTGAGCGCCTTAAGACGACGGTGTTTTTCTTGTTGCGATCTTTTCGGTCATGGATCCGCGCCAGGGGGTGAAAGAAACGAATGGACCGAAGAAAATCACCGGCGAAAATAATAATACCTGCTCCAATATGCAGTGACTATTTCAAAGTGCGGGGTCAAAATTAAGCATTTTTCCGGACAAATGCAAGAATTTTTTTAGCCACATTTTTAGCTGTAGAATTTGTAAAATTATCATTCGCATCGGCAACCCCTTCACTTTTTACTTGACAATGAAATATTTATGAGTTATTATTACTGTCCGAAACTAATAACCTCAATCCGGGAGGACCCTTGAAACCGGTTAAATGGCTTATCCTGTTGCTCTTGATAATGGTTTCAGCCGGTGCGCCGATCGCCCAGGCTAAGATCCATTATCGGGGGTACTCGCTCACAGATTGGTACTCCTTCCAATCGCGAGATTCGATCCATCACCAGCAGCTTTATGAGACTGTCAGTTTCCGGCTTGAATGCCCTGGAACGAATTCCATGTCCCTTGTTACCCACCTCCGCTGGCAGGGTGATTCGGCTGACGATTTCGACAGTTCCAGCGTTTTTCGAGCGCACAACCTCTATCTCAGCTTTAACCACGCTAACAAACTCGATCTTCGTGTTGGCCGCCAGTTTCTGGCGGAAGGAGTGGGGAATGGCACGTTCGATGCCGTCCGCGTAAATTTGGCTCCCTTTTCATGGGGAAGCCTGGCCCTTTGGGATGGTATCACCGCACCGACCAGTCGCAAGTTCGAGGTGCAGCAGGCTCGCGATGCCAAAGCCTTTGGTGGCGCTCTTCGCCTCCGGAGTCTGGGCCAATTCAATCTCGTGGGCAGCTATTTGTACCAGGAAAGAGAGGGCTTTAAGTTCAGGCATCGCGTTGGAATCTCCGGTAATGTATCTCTATCTTCCAACTTGACCGGCACAGCGTTAGGGTATGTTAATCTGAACGGCCCCTCCACCTTGCATCGTGTGCGCGCGCTTTTACGCTATTCCGGGATGACGAATTATCGGTTATCACTGGAATGGGCTATGGGGACGCCGGAACTCATGCCCGATTCGCCCTTCGAAGATGTGGAAATTGAGACGTTCCAGTTGGTGCGGCTGTCTGGAGCTTATCGGGTTGGAACAGACTATTGGATGGGCTTAAGAGCGCAGTCGCTCTTGACGGCTAATGAACCCAACTCGACTTTGGGGTTGACATTTGAAGGCCCCTGGGGGATGATCGGCTACCGGCAGCGATTCGGCGATTTCGGAGACGAAAGCGGCTTCTTCGGGTCGGCACAGTATAA
>JAGVQJ010000169.1 GCA_020051775.1 Calditrichota bacterium
AATACACCGAGACTCACATTCAACGAGTACAAAGAAAAAGACGAGAAAAAGGTCGCTTAATCTGACCGCAATTTGTCCGGTAAGCTATTGACTTATACATGTTGCCTTCTTCATTCTTCAATCTTCATTCTCCAATCTCCATTTAGCTTTTTATCCCTTGCGAACTCCCTACGCAGATGTTATATTTCTTTCCGATCAGCCCCAAATTGTGCCGTCAGACGTCCTCGTCTGACGGCTTTGCTGGTGTCGGACGAGGACGTCCGACACCACTTAACGATGGATCACCTTGTGACCGGTCAAATCCTCCGGAGATTCCCCATGAAGAAAATCGCCCTGGTTCTGTTCTGCTTATTTGCCGCCACCGCCTTTGCTCAGCGCCCCGCCGGCAGCGACGCCCTGAACGAAATGCTCCTGCGTCTGGGACTCACCCAGGCCGACCTGGGGTTCCGGCCCGAAGGCCACTGGACTCGCTATCCCGATCCCGCCGACATCCCCTTCAAGCGTCCCGCCTTCGACGGCTTGATGGCCAATCCGCTCTCCATCTACGATTTCATGCGGGAAATGGCCTTGTCCGCCGAAGATTACCTGCATCCCGAATATCAGGGCGCCATGAGCAATTCGCTGCTGAAGGTGGCTTATTATACCGGTGTGCGCAATTACACCGCGCAGTTCCGCGATTACAGCGCCTCGCTCTGGGCGGAAGTCCCGGAGCAGGAACCGCTGCTGTCGGCCATTCGCGCCATCTACCAGGAAACCGGACGCGTCTGGCGCTTCAACGCCATGAACCAGGCGTCCGACTTCCCCTTGATCGAGAAAGACCTGCGCAAAGCCATCGAACCGATCCACCCGCGAGTGCAGCGCGTCGTGGCGCGCACGGTTTACCATCTGCTCACGGCGTGGCACTGGAGACAGACGGCCATGCGCAACGTGAACTGGCAGGAAGCCTCCGACTGCTGGCGCATTCGCCATTTGGGGGAAATGCAATTCGACGGTCTGGAATACTTCCCGCAATTGGACGATTGCGCCCGCGATCTGGACTTTAATTCGCTGATTTACGCCTCTTCCAAACTGCTGGAATCATCCGAACAGTTGGCCGACACGCTGGCTTCGCTAAAGCGATCCCCCACCGACGAGATTGACTGGCTCTCGCAAAACCTGAACGTGGAAACCCCCATCGGTCGCCTCGTGCTCGCCGGGATCGGCGACGATAAGCACGAATACTCCGACCTGCTATTGCTGGTGGATTTCGGCGGGAATGACTATTACCGTGGCGCGATTGGTGCGACGCCTTCTCTGGAAATTCCCATTTCCCTGGCGGTGGATCTGGAAGGCGATGATGAGTATCTCAACGAGGATGAATATCTGCCCTCGCAAGGAGCGGCCATTTTCGGAGCGAGTATGCTACTGGATGTGGCGGGGAAAGACAAGTACGTCTCAAAACGATTGGGTCAAGGAGCAGCCATGCTCGGTGTGGGTATCCTGGCCGATATGAAAGGGGATGACGAGTACACTCTATGGACGGACGGCCAGGGTGGAGCTTACTTCGGCGTGGGGGTGTCCATTGACGGCGGCGGAAATGACACTTATAAACTCTACGGCGATGGCCAGGGATACGGCGGCGTGGGCGGCGTCGGCGCCCTGGTGGACTACTCAGGCAACGACCATTATTACTCCGAACCGGACGCCAAGGTGGTCTTCCGCCCGGATTATCACTCGAAGGAAGGTAAGTTCAACTACTCCTACTCGCAAGGCTGCGGCATCGGGCGGCGCGGAGACATCACCGACGGGCATTCCTGGGCGGGTGGAATAGGTTCATTAATTGACATTTCCGGCAACGATGTGTACGAAGCGGCGCAGTGGGCGCAAGGGTGCGGTTACTGGTACGGCGCCGGCTTCCTCTGGGACGGCGCGGGGAATGACCAGTATAAGGCCACGGGCTGGTCGCAGGCTGCCGGAGCGCACTTCTGTATCGGAGCCCTGGTGGACGAAGGCGGCGACGATCAATATACCATCTGGGCGGAACAATCCCAGGGCGTGGGATTCGGCCATGACTACACCGTGGCCCTGTTCCTGGATCGCCGGGGAGACGATAAGTATGAGGTCGGCGGCGATGGTTTGGGCTTTGCCATCAACATGTCGCAAGTCTTCTGCTTCGACCTTGAGGGCAAAGACCATTACCTGCGCGGCGTCAAAGGGCGCGCTTACGGTTGGAACAATTGGGAACAGAACAATCCGCCCGTTCTTGGCACGTTCTCCTCGCTCTTCTCGGATCAGGTGTGCCTTTTCGGCGATCTAACAGGCCAGGACCGCTATCTGCAGGCAGAAACATTGACCGGCAAGTCGCGTCCCGATTCCCTGATGCAGGATAACGCGCAGATTTTCAGTCCGACCGTCGCGCAACGGGACACGCTTTCCAACAAACGCTACTATGGCTTGGGAGTGGACTTCGGAACCTGGTCCGGCCCGCCCATCGAGGCGTTCCGGGACAAGATGCAAAAGCGGTATCGGTAGATTGCGGGAACTCGCGCTAATTCCAGATCATTCAACAGATAACCCCATATTAAGACGGTAACTTCATGAACCTCCTCGTCACCGGCGGAGCCGGCTTCATCGGCTCGAACTTCATCCATCACGTGCTGCGGGATCATCCACAGGTTAACTTGGTTAATGTAGACGCCCTGACCTATTGCGGCAACCTGGAAAACCTGGCGGCGGTCAAGGATCATCCCCGTTACAGATTCATCAAGGCTGACATTGCCGATCCTGAAGCCATGGAGCGGATCTTCGCCGAGACTCGTTTTGATGCCGTAGCCAACTTTGCCGCTGAAACCCATGTGGATCGCTCCATCACGGGGCCGGCGGTCTTCCTGCACACCAATGTCCTCGGCACGCAAGTGCTTTTGGATTTAACCATGAAGCACCGCGTCCCGCGCTTCCTGCAGATTTCCACAGACGAGGTTTACGGTTCCCTGCCCGAAACCGGCGCTTTCACGGAATCCACCCCTCTGGCTCCCAACAGCCCTTATTCATCCTCCAAGGCAGGGGCCGATCTGTTGGTGCGCGCCTACGTTCACACCTATGGGCTGGACGCCGTCATCACCCGCTGCTCGAACAATTACGGACCGTTCCAGTTCCCCGAAAAACTGATTCCTCTGATGATCACCAATGCACTGGAAGGCCGACCTCTCCCGGTATATGGCGATGGTCTAAACGTGCGCGATTGGCTGCACGTGGAAGATCACTGCCGCGCCGCCTGGCTGGCTCTGGAAAAAGGAGGCCGGGGTGATGTGTACAATGTCGGCGGATCCAACGAATGGAATAACCTGGCGCTGGTGAAAGAGCTGTTGCGTCTGCTGGGCAAGCCGGAGACGCTGATCACGTTCGTCAAGGATCGGCCCGGTCACGACCGCCGTTATGCGATAGACGCAGCCAAGATTAGCCGCGACCTGGGCTGGCATCCCACCTACGATTTCAGTTCCGGACTTAAAACCACCGTGGATTGGTATCTCGCCAACGAGAGCTGGTGGCGCCGCGTCAAGAGTGGTGAATATCAGAAATATTATCAGGAACAATACCGGTTGTGAAATTCTCCCGCGAAAAGATCGCCCTGTTCTTTACCGATTTTGTGGCGCTGAACCTGGCCTATGCCGCCTCGTATTTCCTGCGTTTCCAGACGGGGTGGTTCACGGCGGCGGTTGCTCCGGAATTTAGGCATCTGCTCCTGCCCTCGCTGATCGTCTGCAGCGGTTGGCTGCTGCTGTTCCTGCTGCGTGGAATGTACCGCACCCTCTACGGTCAAAGCCCCGTGGACATCCTCTTCAGCGTCGTGCGCGCCTCTCTGGTCGGAGTATTCATCATTTTCCTGGTGACGATTGACCTGCAACGACCGCTGTCTCCCAGCCGTGTGGTGTTGATGTCCTACTGGGGTTTCCTGATTGTCTTTGTGGCCGGCAGCCGCATTGCCATCCGCCTGGTGCAGAGGCGACTGCTTAAACGCGGGGTGGGGCTGCGCAACGCCCTCATCGTCGGTTACAATGAACGCGCCCGCGCATTTCTGCGGCAGATCCAGCGCGTGCCGGATTTGGGTTATCGAGTCATGGGATTTTTGAACGGCACGGTGGATGAGGAATATTTAGGCGTCAAGGTAGTCGCGGGTTATGAGAGCCTGGAATCCAGCGTCAAATCCCTGGGAGTGCGCGAAGTCATCATGGCGCCCAGTCCTGTGGAACGCGACCAAATCCCCGGTTTGATCTCCCGGCTCGCCAACCTGCACGTGCGCGTCAAGATGCTGCCCGATCTGACCGAGACCCTCTACGGCCACTTGGGCACGGCAGCCATTCGCGGCGTGCCGCTGATCGAGGTCTTTCCTGATATCCTCTCGCCCGGACAACGCTCCTTTAAGCGAATTCTGGACGTCCTGGCCTCCCTGATCAACCTGATTCTCCTTTCACCTCTGTTGCTCCTGATTGCCTTGGCCATCAAGCTGGATTCGTCCGGCCCGGTGCTTTACACCCAGAAGCGCGTGGGGCGCGGAGGCCGCCTCTTTACTCTACTAAAGTTCCGCTCCATGGTGCCCGACGCCGAAGCTCAGACCGGCCCCGTCTGGGCTGACAAGCGAGACCCTCGCATCACGCGCGTAGGACGCGTGTTGCGGCCTCTGCACCTGGATGAGATCCCCCAACTCCTCAATGTCCTCAAAGGCGACATGTCCCTGGTCGGTCCGCGCCCCGAACGCCCCGCCTTCGTGGAACAGTTCCGCCATACCATCCCGCTTTACGAACGCCGTCTGAACGTCAAACCCGGCATCACTGGCTGGGCACAGGTGAAACACAAATACGACGAATCTCTCACCGATGTCGCCGACAAGCTCCGCTACGACCTCTTCTACCTCGAAAACATGTCCCTGACCCTGGACGTCAAGATCATCCTCTCAACGATAGGGGTGGTGATGATGGGGAAAGGGCACTGAACTCTCTGATCCCCCCCGGTCCCCCTTGACAAGGGGGGTGACAGCCAAAGGAGCGATATTTCGCGGTGCACGCACGCGGAAATTCGCATGAGGCGCGAAAAACTGCGGGGGAGGGAAAATGGGGGAAAATTTGGGAGGAAGTGAAAAAAAGAGAAATAGTTGTTGCATATAGCCGACAATTTGTGTATATTATTTACAGAGGCCCACCTTACCCCGACTGCCAATACCCGGGAATGAATTCCCGGGCTACCTTCTTTCAGTCCACTGAAGTGGACGAAAACAAGACGACCCCGGATGGGGTCGAACCTTCTCTTATGATAAACCCGGCTTGCAAGCAAGCCGGGCCACCCAGCGGAAATCAGAAAGGAGAGGTTGATATTAAACCGCTATTTTATTTCTACATTAAAAGTGATTATCTTCGGATCGGATTGAGCGTAAAATATTTTCAATAGCATAGGATACTCGCCGTGAATTTCATTATTAAAAGTCATTTGGATGTATTCTGAATTTTTTGCATCAATTGATTGAATGATATTGTAATGGTTGTACGCAAATTTATAATCGGCTTCATCACTAACACTAAGATTTTGCCAATCTCCATAAAGTAAATATTCAGTGTTAGTATACACCTTCACTCTAATATTCTCAGCGACTGCATCTCCGATATTTCGAAGTTCGAGGATTTTTCCATATACACCAGGTGTTACGGTAATAGTTGTTTTATCTAGAGAAATCTTGTCGCAGTAACAGATGATATCAGGCTTTCGTAATTGAATCCCCCTAGATGCAGCAAAATTCTTCGTGAGGTCATCAATGGTTTTCTCTGTTTTTGCGACCGATAGATCTAGCTTTACAACTGATTGATCCAACACCTCTTTCTGATCACGAGATAGATCCTTAAAATCTGATCTTATTCCCTCAATCTCTTTATCCATTCGTTCTATTGCAATTTTATTCTGTTCGGCAGCCATTTGCATGTAATTCTGGTAATCCTTCTTCATTTCTTGTATTGAATTATTCATTCCATCAATGGCTTTATCCATCCGAAAACTAGATCTTTCAGTCATAACAATCGGGAGAAGTACACCGAGAATGACAAGGAGTGCACCGCCAAATCGAAGCACGAATTGGAGTCGTTTTTCGGCGACATCAAGCTTGGCTTCAGTAATCCTTTTTGAAATTAATTCTTCGATTTCAAGCTTTTCCATTTGCTTTCTCTTTTAAAGTACTAATTAATCTTTAAATCCCAATTTTTAATATTAAGATACCTCTGCTTCGAGCATGGAATTATCCCGTAGAGGTTTATATCGAACTTGTCATTATTAATCGAATTACCTACAAGATTCTCGAATTCCTTGATATTAGATCTATTAAAATCATCAAATCCACTCAGGGTGTCAGGATTCAGCATTATTATTGGCATATTATACTTGTCATAATAGACTATTATTAGCTTGGATCTTGTATTTTTTAATGAATCCCAAATGCTCTTGTAAGTGTTCAAATTAATAGCGAAGTGTAATTGTTCATCATACCAGTTAGTTTCCATAGTGAATGTTATACTGCCTTCGATACTTACCAATTTTAGAGTTGAGATAGAGACGCTTTTAAAATTTTTATGATAGTTTTTCGGAAAATACTCTAAATAAAGGAAAACAGTAAGAAATACAATAACGCAACCGGCGATGGAAATATATAATCTTCTGTTTCTCATTATTGCCTCTATCTACCGGTTATAAGGCCTGGCTTGCTCGCAAACCGGGTTTATCATAAAGATACGTTATTAATCCTTCTCTCGCCCCGCCGTAAGTTGAGCGGGGGTGGTAGTCATCCATTCCGGGGGTATAAAACCCCCGGCTATTCACGTATGACTCCTTCGGAGTCTTTAAATGGAATATACAGCGATCTTCATGAATAAGCAACACAAAAAATGAAATAGTGTTATAGGGAAAAGAGTCTAATGTGGTCGCCAGGAACCACTTCGTTCCAATCCTGACGGGAGCTAATAGTGTTAATGAGTGTCAGGTCCTGCCGGAGCAGAAAGCGCTCCGGCAG
>JAGVQJ010000030.1 GCA_020051775.1 Calditrichota bacterium
AGTGGCCGTCATGAATCGTAACGGGTGGCCGCCTTGGATCGTAACAGGTGGCCGTCATGAATCGTAGCGGGTGGCCGCCTTGGACCGGCGCACGTACCTATGGGCCAGATCTTGCCGCAAAACAATCCGGGCAATGTTTCCAAGGGCTGCGAGAACGAACCGGTTGCGACACGTATTGACTGTCAGGTCTTCATAGCGGCAGGCTATCCTACCCCTGATTGGAAGTTGATGTCTTTCGGACCTGAGTAAATCGATCCGCCCACGCACGCGAGTGAGATCAGCTTCGTAACCCTGGTAGGCGCAGGTAAGATTTTTTCTTAAACGCTGTTCAGTGCGGTATGCCAGGATTTCAGCAACAAGATCGGGAATTTCATCGGGATTTTCTTCGACAGAAACCTGATTATTTACACAGTGATGATAAAGCTTCGAGGCATATAACAGTAAAAGCCAAAGATTGCGAACAGGTATCCCGCCGACAAGTCTTGATTGTGATTGTTCCTGCATCGCAGCCGTAGTTCCGGGCATTAGAGGCCTTCAATCAATCGAAGCTTGACCTCTTTGGCCTTTTGCGGGTCATCAAACCAATACTCCTCAAGCAGCGGACCGATTTCGCTTTCCACTACTTGTTTGAACCATTCACGGGCATCGGTTATGGGGGTCTTCCGGGGTGGAGTAACAAAGCTATGGCCGATAAGAAACTGCCGACCCAGCCTAGAATCAGCCGCTATATTTTCATTCACCTGGCGAATTCTTTTTGCAATTTCATCTAAGATTGCGGGGTCAAAACCATTTTGCTTTGAAACCCATTCCCTCCAGGCCTCGCCGAGCATTGGCTCCAGTTGTAAGAAGGCAAACCGTCTGCGAAAAGCCATATCCACCAGCGCCAGCGATCTATCCGCAATATTCATGGTGCCGATCACGTATAAATTGTCCGGAATAAATATGCGCTCATTGTCCGTATAACGGTAGCAGAGCTCAAGCGCTTCGGACGGGGTGCGCTTATCCGCTTCCAGCAGAGTCAACATCTCGCCAAAAATGCGGGCCGGATTACCCCTGTTGATTTCTTCAATAACGACCACGAATGGTACCGAAGGTTCTTTCAAGGCGGCTTTGATTGCTTCCATAAAAGGCCCATCGGTCAGTGAGAGCCTTCCTTCTCCCGAGGGCCGCCACCCACGGATAAAATCTTCGTAAGACAGATTGGGATGAAACTGAACCGCCCTGATCTTGGTTTCGTCCCGCTGCCCAATTAATGCGAAAGCCAGCCTTTTTGCAAGCCAGGTCTTGCCAGTCCCAGGGGGACCTTGAAGAATAATATTTCTCTTTGTCCTCAGCCGTTTGAGCATCATTTCCAGTTCCGGGCGGCCGATAAAACTTCCTTCAGCCAGAATATCTTCGACAGAATAAAAAACGACTGGAGTGGAGACGACATCCACTTCCAGGTCGGCATCGTCCTCTTCGTCTTGTCCGGTCTGATCAACATTGTTATTCAGTCGGGCGTTTTGATCTGCTTTTCCATAATATTTATGGGCTTCTAAAGACAATTCAGGGAATGAATGAACCGGATATTCCTCCTCTTGAAAGCGTGCTTCCACAGTTTCCAAAACCTTTAAATAGTCCGTCCCATTACAACGTTTTTTATGACCATTAAGGTCAATTTGAATCTTTAATTTATTGTCGAGATAATATCTGGATTTTTTATCAAGTGTCGGGAATGTCCATGGCCGGATCCAATATAGTCCAAAGCTTAGATTCCAACCGATTCCCCTGCGTCCATTGACATCATCATACGCCTTGATGAAAAGCGAGCGGGTTTCAGGATCTTCTTTGTCAGCAAATTTGAGCGCAGCCGCAAAAACCTCCCAGAGCGCTTCGATGTCATTAGATTGCCTGTCTTTTTCAAATGAGAAAAACCAGGAACTTTGGTTGTGAAGAACCGGGATTGCTTCAAAACTTGAAGGAATAGTTTCCTCAACGCCCAGAAATTTGCCCAACTCATTCGCGATTATTTTCCGGTGATCATCCGAAATACCACGGTTAAAAATGCCGATAGTGGTGAACGGGCAAATGTCTTTAAGGTTCCCCATAGTCCCATCGGAATATCTATCTTGCAGGCTAGATATTCCGTCTATCCGCTTCGCAATTTCATGAACGCCTGCAATCAAAGCAGCACGATTATTTCGGAATGCGAGCAATTTATCAGCAAACTCTTCGTAATATTTCGTCCATCGGAAACGTCGCTTATCATTCGCGTTATCTCCGAAACGTTCTCGCCAATATGGTGAATTTCTAAACCGGTCAATATCTTGGGGTTTGCCATTAAAAGTGAAATCAATAAGCTCTTCCCGCATCCAATCAGTCGGGGAAACATGCCATATCGTCCCACGATGGGTGAAGAAATACCATTCCCGTGGAGAATCAGTGTGTGTCCATTCGACACGTAATTTATGTCCATCACCCATATTTTCAATTACTTTACCAACAGCTTTAATCGCCATTACTGAAACGACTTGATCCTGGTTATCAAACGGCAAGTCTCGTTTCCGGATGTAAGAAGACTTAATCGCGATCCGGTCTCCCGGCTGAATAGCCTTTACTTCATTAAAAAGCCTGTTATTGTTTTCCCAATTATTCTCCCAAATACCTTCCGCCAAAAATCGTGGCACCTGATCATCAGTGCCGCCATACGCGGCCCCCACGAACCAACATGAACGCGTTTCTTCAGTTTTCGAATCCATTACAACTCACCCCACTTTACCGGTTTCCTGGCTTCTTTATAGTGTGTCCCTAACTTAATCCTTTTTTTCGGAATTCGACTTCTGATTCGTAGTGCTCGTCGGAACTCCCGAACCACTCTGCGGAGGTTTCGAAGAATCAAGCTGTCCACGTTCTGGTTGGTACCCTTTTTTAGAATATCCGCGTTCAGGTTGGTAACCATCGTGCCGAACTACTTTTTCCACTTTTTTATCTTCTGTCATTTTCCCGCTCCTCTTAATTCGAAAATAATTCAACTGCTAAAATATCGTTATTTGAAATTATTATCCCGCTTGATCGTTTGATTGGTTCTACAAAATTTCCATCCAAATCCAATTTCCAAACCTCTTCCAAATATATTTTCTCAGCCGATGGATAAGACGAGGCAAAAGATTTAGAATCAAATTTCCCGCCTATCCGGCGATTGTCTTTCAGATGGATAATTATCCAATATGGTTCCCGTTTACCAAATACGTAGTCCCAAGGTTTCTGAATAGGGTGGAGAAAATATTTACTCAGCCGTTCCGAGGATAATAACTTATAAAATAAAACCGGCCATACGATGGGAACCACAAACAAAATCAAACATAACGAAAGATAATATATTATTTTGTGATCTACATGAAAACCATTTGTATGAATAATTATGATGAGCCATGAAAAAGCTGCGAAATTCAAAGAACTATACCCGAGGGCTTCAAAAATAATTTTCATGTATTCCTTCGGCTCGGAGGGGACCAGCAAGGTATATATCTTCATAGAAATAAAGCCGGGAATAAAGAAGATCAAAAATAAAGCCAATTTATCGATCTGCCAAATATCCATTTATGCCTCCCCTTCCTTTCTATTATTTCCCAGCCTTTTTAGGGGTATCTTCTTGCTCTTCTCTGGGGAAATTTAAATACTTAATAATAGTCCCCCGGACTATTCGTGGCAGCTCAAAATCAGTGGGCCACTTTTTTAAAAACCACGTCATATAATTTGTCTAGCGAATCCAAGCTGATTGCGATGGCCTCATTGATTTCTTCTTTTGTAACTCGGATTTCCTGGCCTTCCTTTTCATTCATAAAACTTCTTCTAATGTATTTTTTATCCACCACACCAAGGTTATGGGTAATGGGGTGTCTTTTTTCAAAAGTTCGGCCCAACTGTTCGGCAAGAACAGGATCCGTAAGCAATCTCACCTGGATATAATTATCAATTATTTCATTGGCTCGGCCTGGATTCTGAAATCCATTTTTGATTTTCCTTAATATTTCTTGAATTGCCTCCGCGTTATTGCCATTTTCTTGTAATTGCCTTGTTAGTATCGCTTTCAAAACTGCCTCAAAAATTGAAACTGTATCTTCAAGGCAATTTTCCGCGTCTTTAACTGCAACTCGAATTCCCAAATCGCTTTTTCTTCGTCCAAGATCATAGAGCATTGATCTAACGACCATAAATTCAGCATGCACGTGGATCATGAAAATATCTTGTCCACAATCCGGACACCACGTCGCGAGTCCATACACCGCATGATCAAGTCCACAATGCGGGCAAATGACCACCCTTTGCAATTCCTCTTCCGTCGGCCTCGTAACCACTGGGATTTTCAGTGAATCAATTGACATATTTATTTTAAAAAGGCCGCCATCCATTTGGCGTTTACCGGCAGAGTCGAAACCCAAAGAACGTTTTAAATATCCATCCAATCCTCGATGTGCTTCAGAATAAACAGTATCTTCAGTATAGCGTCTCTGTTCTTTGGTTGTAAAAGAATCAGGTTCTGCTTCTTTTCTACAGTATGGGCAGTAGGCTTTTTCCTGCCCTCCAGAAATTCCAGTTCCGCCCTTAACTTTAAAATAGCCAGGCGAACATTCCTCGTCAGGACATTCTCTTGCATACCGCCCGTCTTCATCAGTTGGCACAGTAATCCCGAACTCGAATTTGCCATCTTCTGTCTTTCGGATTTTATGAGGACCACCCTCACTTAAAATTTCATCACCCATGACCTATGTTTCCTTCCCGCCCTGGCAGTCGAACACTATCCGCTTCACAAATTTCAGCAACTTGCGTTGCGTTTGTTGATTGACCTTTTCACGCTCCCGCATACACGCTGCGCCCAGCGCCATAGTAAGCGTCATAAACGTGTTGAAACACAGCTGTCGTTTTTTGCTCAAATAATTCCGGCGTGTAAGGTTTCGGCAAGCCCTGGTCCAGCAGTTTCTCTATGGTCACTCGTACCTCGGCACGAGCCTGCTGGCGTTTGCGCCAATCAAGTACCAGTTTCCCCGCCTTGAGCGTGGATAGCAGTTCCCGGGCCGTGGCTTTTACCTTTTCCCGGTCCGCATCGCTCAATTCAATCTGCGGTTTGGTCAAGAGGTCGAAAATGGCCAATTCTTCTTCTGTCAGTTGTTCGCCCACACCCCGCTGTTCCTCTTCATTGAGGCTCTTGGCAAAGGTTACTAGTCGTTGGAAAAATTCTTCTGCGTTTAGACTGCCCGCATTGTACTCGTCAATCATTGCCTGAAATCGCTCCATATAGTCCACGCGCGTGCGGTTAAGCTGTACAAGAGCCATGAGCTTCTGCGCCACCATCCCCATGAGCTTTTCGTTCATGGTACGCTTACGGCCTGTCTTGAACTTCTTGGCCAGAGCCTCAAAGTCAATACCGCTCAAATCAATCCAATGCTCGTCACCATAGGGGGAACTTGCCTCGCGGATGACGTAG
Organism: Calditrichota bacterium; assembly: GCA_020051775.1. Lineage (GTDB taxonomy): Bacteria > Electryoneota > B3-LCP > B3-LCP > B3-LCP > JAGVQJ01. The sequence goes on from JAGVQJ010000030.1 coordinate 5,465, forward strand.
CCCTCCGTGGCAATGGATCGGTCGAGAAGGCCTTCCACTTCCTGCATGACCTGGGAAATATCCGCAGGTGGTATGAGCGCACGTATTTTATCGGCAATGACCTGAATGGGATTCACCTCGGCGGCAAACTCTTGTGCGGCCGGATCAGGCAGCACCGCCTTATACAGACGCTGCACAGTGTTGGCCAAATCAAGGTATCGGCGTTTGATCTCCACTGAGGCTACCAACGCTTCCACGGCATCATCGAGCAGACCAATACGGGCAAACCCCTCGGCAGTCTGGATGGCCATAAGGTTCAACCCTTGTTCTTGACACAAACTGCAGGTCTCTGCCAAGATCCGCCGCAATGCGGCCACCAAGGCAGATTTATCCTCTACCGGTTTACCACCATCGCCACCCGCGCCGTAGATGGCCAGCGCCCGCTCCAGGTTGCGAAATACCCCAGCATAGTCCACGATCAGGCCACTCACCTTGCCGGGATAAACCCGGTTGGCTCTGGCAATGGTTTGCATCAGTGTATGGTTGCGCATTGGTTTGTCGAGGTAAAGGGTTGAACAGCTCGGCACATCGAACCCGGTCATCCACATGGCACAGACAAACACCAGCCGGAAGGGATCATCCGGATCCTTGAACTTAGTCTCCAGATCTTCCTCTACCATACGCTTGCGGTGCGGCCGAATGTCCAACCCATTTTCGGTCATCTCGGCAATTTCGTTTTGCCCCTGAGATACCACCACCGCCATGTCGGTTTCTTTCATTCGGAAAATCTGCTCTTCGATTCCTGTCCGGGCATCATCGTTTGTTCCAACAATCTTCGCCTGTAACGCCGTAATCTTCTCGCTCCAATGCTTCTTAACTTTGTCGTACATGCGGATGGCCGTGGCTTTGTCGATGCAGATCATCATGGCCTTGCCCTGAAAGCCCCGCCCTGTAAAGTGCGTCACTAGGTCTTTGGCCACTGCCTCCAGCCTCTCGTCGCGGGTTATCAGATGGTACTCGCGTGAAAATTCACGCTCCAGTTTCCTCTCCTGAGCCTCGTCCAGTTCCGCCTCTTCCAGCAGACGCTCCATATCCTCGTTGAGGTTTTCATTTACCAGTTGCAGTTCAGGGATGCGGTTCTCGTAATAGAGCGGCACAGTCGCGCCATCGGCCACTGACTGCTGGAAGTCATAAACACTGATGTACTCACCGAAGACCTGCCGGGTCTTCTCCTCACCCACAATCAAAGGTGTGCCGGTAAAAGCTAAAAAAGCAGCGTTAGGTAGGGCCGTGCGCATGTTCAGTGCCAACGTATCGTACTGGCTGCGGTGCGCCTCATCGGTAATAACAATAATATCGCGCCGCTCAGAGAGCACTGGGTGCGGCTCGCCCTTCTCGGTGCGAAACTTGTGGATCAGGGTAAAGACATAGCGGTGGTCCTCAGTGAGCAACTGACGCAGATGCTTGCTATTTTCTGCCTGGGCACGTCCTTCAGTCACTACCCCGGCCGAGACAAAGTGCTTGTAAATCTGTCCATCCAGTTCCTGCCGGTCAGTGACCACCACAAAGGTCCAGTTGCCGGGCACCTTGCGCAGAACCTTTTGGGCGAAGAACATCATTGCCACGCTCTTGCCGCTGCCTTGGGTATGCCAGAACACCCCCAGCTTACCCTCTCGCTCCCGGATGTCGGCCAGCGCTTCCAGCGCGTTGTTGACGCCCAGGTACTGGTGGTTCTTCGCAGTCAGTTTGATCAGCCCACCGGGGACTTCCTGAAACAGGCAAAAATTCTCCACCAGATCCAATAGACGCGTAGGTTCACAGACACCGCGCAGCATGGTATCCAGTGATACCCGGCCTGCCTCGTCCTCGCTGCCTATTTTTTTCCATTCGGCGAAGTGCTCCCACCCAGCGGTGATGCTACCTACGCGGCTCTGGCTGCCATTGGATAGGATGATCAGGGCATTAGGCCAGAAAAGCTGGGGCACGGTATCCTTGTAGTCGCGCAGGTTGCCCGTGAAGGCGGTCTCTAGGCGGCGATGAGCGGCCTTAAGCTCGATGAACAGCAGCGGCAAGCCATTGACAAAGCCCACCAGGTCGGCGCGGCGGGTGTGCATATCGCCAGTGACCCAGAACTGCGAACAAAGCAGAAAATCGTTGTTTTCCGGATCATCCCAGTCTACTACCCTCACCACTTCCACAGTCTCGCCATTACCTTCTGGATCGGGTACAGAGACGCGTACACCACTTTTGAGCAGGTGGTAAATCTCACGGTTGGCGGCCACCATACTCATACGTGAGCGGTCGCGGGTCAGTTCCTCAATGGCCTGATGAATAGCCTCGACGGAAACTCCAGGATTTTTATCCAGAAGCGCCTCACGCAAACGGGTTTTCAGCACCACCTCAGCCTTAGTTTCCCGGCCAAGCGGGCTCATGCCATGGTCGAACTCGTGATAGGCATTGAACGTTTCCCAGCCCAGCTCTTTCAACAGGGCAATGGCTGGTTTCTCGACCAAGGCGTCCTCGGTGTAGCCAGTAGGAGTCATTTCAGTTACATCCTTTAACAAGTAGATAACGCTGCTCTTCCGCCACTGACACTGCTGGGCGATTGCACGCACATGCTGAATTATTCATCAGTTCGACATTAATCATTGTGGCTCTAACTGCTCCTCACGGCGTTTCTTTGTTTGCTGACGGCGATCAATGAGTTGTTTTGAAAAAGTTCTTAAAGCATTAATGTCTGCAAGCAGTTCATCAGGTGCAGGGCGATCATGATGTAAAGCCTTGGCTTTGTCATGGCCCGTCATCCAAGTGCTGGCCTTCGACATGTGGAGATCAACCTTATGGATGTCAGTGTCTTCAATAGCTATTTCGATGAGCTTGAGTGTCTGCACACTGTTCCGATAACGGCATACTACGCTGTAGAATAGATCGTCCTCAATACTCGATTCCCAAGCTTCGCGCAATAACCCATAAACATGAGCCGCGTTCTTGTTGTATTCGGCAATATTGTCCGGATGAAGCGGCTTTATTTTATATACTAATTCGTCCAAGTATTGAGCCCGTTGTTTGACATACATGGCATCCCATGGTGCGCCATCTGTCGTGACACCAGCCGATTTACCCTCGCGGCGCAATGTATGCACGCAAACACCAACAGGCGTGCCATTCAAAGCTAACATATGGCCAGCGTCCTGTAATTCCATAAGGAAGGCAATGTTGTGTGTGAAAATAATGACCTGCCGTTTTAGCCCTTCTCGCGCGAGTCGAGCAGCGATCTTCCCGGTGAATATATGATCAAGCGATGAGACCGGATCATCCAACACGATCGCGTTGGCGTGTGGAGCAAGCTGAAGTTCTGCCAGAAAGCCAGCTATTGCGATGACGCGCGTTTCGCCCTCACTAAGTATCTGAGAGGTGCACGACCGGTTCGGCATATTGGCGCCTTCCAGCAGCATTTCGTGCGCTGTTTCTCCGGCGTCTCCGCTAGGCTTCAGCGAAATAGGTAACCTCATCGCTCCTAGCGCAACAAGTTCTGCCTTAAAAGCCTTTAGCAACTCAGGAGTCAGATTTTTACGAATTACCATTGTCCCTCGCCGAGTAATCTCTTGGGTACGAAGAGTGGCGACAGCACAACGCAGATCGGCATTGCGACGTGTCTTTGCGACAAACACGTTTATATCAGTCGTCCTTATACTGAGTGCCTTTCGCGATTTGAGTTCAGCAACACTGACGGCAAGTTTCTTATATTCTTCTGGTTTAGCTGCGTTTGTGATGTCGGTAGCCTTCTGCGTAAGCATTCGCACAACTACTCGTAGTGTCTCCTCAACAGAGGAGGGCCAGGCAGGCAATAAGGCCGTCTTCAGAGGGTCTTCGCCTTCTCTAAGCAAACCGAGCAATTCAGCTTTTCGCTTGGCAACCGCTACGTGGTAGGCTCGCAGATTATCTGCTACCTTCACGTCCAAACTGACGAGATCGTCGCAGATGAATTCAAGCGCTGCGTCGGACAAAGGGGCTACATGTTCCACCTTGTCGTGCAACAATCTCAGCGCGTTGCGCTTGGAGGTGAGCACTGCGTTTGTGGTATCCTCCATATATTTTTTGAAGCGGGCAAAGCGGGCAATCGTATCCTCATCTAGCGGTTGTTGACACAATACACAGACTGCATCGTCGGTCTTTGGAAAGGATTCACCGGGATAAGCTATCTCCTCAGAGTATTGCTTCGCCGCGTTGTAGAGAATTTCCCATTGATTGGTGGACGCGACACCAGATAGTGTTTCCGGCGTCCGCCTTTCAGCGACAGCAGTTGCATGTGCGCGCTGTGCGGCGTTGACTTCAGCAAGAACCTTCTTGATTGCCTCGTTAGTCAGCTCCATACATGTGGCAACGAGTCCAGCCACAGTGTCAGCCGCATTGTCAATGCGCCCCTTAATCTTAGTAAGGCGTGCAACCTCTTGCGTCGCTTGGACGGAATCTGACGTCCTTACGAGCGCTTCATGAGTAGCCAGCTCCACCTCATCCGTCGGGGTCCAAAGCGTAGCTGCCTGAATAACTTCATCTTTGGTGGTCGCCGACAATGACTCAAGAAACATCGCCGACGGAGTGTCCGGTTCAATCGCTGAATCCTGGATCTGTGTAGGATCCGTAATCTCGGCTTCCAAGTCGGCCCGAACTTTCAGGATAATCCCCGCCGTTTTCTGAAACACATCTCCGCCATAGGGTAGATAGCAAATTTCGTTACGCTCATCCGTGATGACTCGGGCGCAGCGACCATCGAACACAGTAATATTGGTCAAGATGGGATCAGGGGGTGTACCCAAGGTCCAAACTATGTCCTTTTGTTCGTCGTCCTGTTTTATTTTCAAAGTCGCGGTTGCTTTACCAGTTGCTGCTGTCGCGAAAACATCAGGAAGAATACATTCGTCTTTATCGCGCGCTTGGCAAGCGAGTTTCAGGATTCGGGAGTAACCGGACTTACCGGTGCCGTTGTCGCCATATACCACCGTGACACCATTCTCGGCAAAGGGCTGTGTCTGGCCAGCCTTTATAATGTTAACGTTCCGAACGTCATCTATGGACAACAATTTCACTGCAATTGGCGTTGCTTGAGAGCCGGAGAATTGACCTGCAACCGGTGGAATAGGTTTCATTTTTTCCGGGGATGGTGCTAGATTCAAGTCCGCTTTAGCCAAAGCTAGTATCTCAGAATAATCCTGATCGCTGAGCGGCTGTTCACCCATTGCCAACAAACGGCGTACAACGTCTCCTTGCCAAGCTGGCAAGGAGATAGCCCAAGTGATCACGTCGTCAATGGTAGCCATTTTTACCTCTCAATCCAACAGGCCTTTGTGTCATAAAATAAATTCCGAACATTCTTCATGCATTGACCTCTTCAGAAACCGTTATGTCCAGTGCCGATATATCAACCTCGCCGAAAATGAGCTTGGGCAGCAATAGGTCGCGGGTGCGGCGGAGGGTGGTATTTTTTTGGCGGAAGATCTTCGCTTGTTTCTCGAAGTCATCAGCAAATTGGCAGAATTGGATTATTATTTTCTCTAACGGTTTCACCGTTTCAAGCGAGTAGGCTTGATTGCGATTCAAACCGGGTACGGCAGCATCGTTGTTGAGAAAATTCTTTGTCTGGAGGTCGTAGAACAGAAAACGCAAAGGCATCTTCGACGTGACGAAATAAGCAGTGTCGATAGTGTAAAAGCTTTCTTCGGACCAAAAAACACTCCCAACATTTCCCTTGCGCCCAATGACGATTCCTGGACCGTTTACGAGCGGCTCGTCGTGATAGCCGATAACTCCGCTTGAGCCATAAACCGGAACATTGCCGCCACGCCGATCTTCCTGCTTCAATGCTTTACCGTAGTTTAGCTCCAATATTTCTCCAAGCCTCTTCACTTCCCATCCCGCTGGAATCCTACCGAGGGAAGAGTCGACGAAACGACTGTGCTGGTGGCCAGGAAAACGGAATTTAACGAACCACTCGTGGTAGAGGTTCTGTGCCATCTCTTCTAGAATTTTTATCCGTCGTAGGTTGTTCGCGATCAGGTCATCGTAAGCCGATAGAATCGCCGCGATTTTCCACTGCGTGCTCAAATCGGGTTTTCTGATCCAGAGCAAATGCAAAGCATTACGGTTAACCCCAGGGACTGCAGCAGCTCCGCTTCGCTGTCCGAAGTTAAGAGTTTTCAACAAATAGCAAATGAACAGAGGATGATTTCCCTTAAAATCCTGAACATATAGGCTCGTGTTCAATGGCCAGAAATCACCTGGAACATAGAATACTTGACCAAGTGTACCGTATCGGCCAGTAATCACACCCGGCCCTTTTACCATTGCAACATTATGTGATCCGGTCACCCCACTTGAAGAGATTATAGGATACTTACCCTCCACGCGTTCACGTTCGGGAAGATCGTATCCTCTCTTAAGGTTTACAGCGTCTCCGAGTGAACAATTTTCCCAATTTGTTTCGTTCACAATTACTTTCCCTCCAACAACTTAGCCACATTCTCCGCGATCCGTTCTTCCAGTACCCGAGCCTCGGTGTTGAGGGTTTCCAGTTCTTCGTTCTGCTCCTCCAGTCGTACCTTGAAGTCGAAATCCTCTTCAGCACGGGCGGCCACGCCCACATAGCGGCCGGGGTTAAGGCTCCAGCCCTGGGCTTCAATTTCTTTTATCGTAGCGACTTTGCAAAGGCCCAGAACATCGGCGTATTTCGTTTTCTTTCCAAAGTGTTCCTTCATAAGGCCACCACTGTCGTGAAGGTTCTCAGGCTCCTCACCACGGTAGAGCCGGGCAATGTTGGCAAGGAACTCAATCTGCGCTGGCGTCCATTCGCGGTGGGCGCGGTCAATCTGGTGATAGAGGTGACGGGCGTCGATAAAGAGCACCTTATCGGCGCGGGCGGTCTTGCACTTGCCCCGGTCGAAGAACCACAGGGTGCAAGGCAGTGTGACGGTATAAAAAAAATTGGAGCCAACGGCTACGATCACATCCACCGCGCGGGCTTCGATGAGTTGCTTACGGATGTCCATTTCCGAGCTACGGGCATCGGAAGCAGAATTGGCCATGACAAATCCGGCGCGGCCAGTATCAGACAGGGCGCTATAGAAGAGCTGAATCCAAAGGTAATTGGCGTTGTCCGTCCGGGGCAGACCGAAAGGAAAGCGCGGGTCGTCCTTGAGACGGTCCTTGTCTACCCGATCCACGTTGAAGGGTGGATTGGCCATGACGAAGTCAAACTTGCCTGTAGAGCGATGCAGGTCATCATAATAGGCGTTTCCCTCGCGAATGTCTCCGGCCAGACCGTGTACAGCCAGATTCATCTTACCCAATCGAACAGTTTCGGCTACTTTTTCTTGGCCATAGACGCTCAACTCCGCGCCGGGGTTTCTCTTGTGTTCCTGCACGAAGCGTGCGCTCTGCACGAACATACCGCCGGAGCCGCAGGCGGGGTCAAAGATACGGCCGTGGAAGGGTTCAATAATACTAACGATAAGCTGGACGATTGTGATGGGGGTGAAAAACTCACCGCCCTTTTGGCCCTCGCTCATGGCAAAATGGCCGAGGAAGTATTCGTAAATTTTACCGAAAGCGTCCCCCTTAATATCCATCGGAACGGAATTCATGGTCTTGAGAAGCTCTTTGAGCAGGCTGTTTTCGAAGCGGTTGTAGGTCTTGGGCAGGACATCCTTGAGGTCGGGGTTTTCCGCTTCTATGGCGCGCATGGCGTCGTTGATGGCTACGCCGATGTTGGCTCCCTCCGACAGTTGAATCAATGCCGAGAAACGCGACACCTCAGGCAGGTAAAGCACGCCCCGGGCCTGGTAGTCTGCCGGACCAATCTTCCGGCGACCGCCACTTTTTCCAGTCAACTCCTTCGCCGCCGCCTGAAATTTATGATCGGCATAACGCAGAAAGACCAGCCCCAGTACCGGGACAGAATATTCCGAGGACTTCAGCTTGGAATTGGCCCGCAGCTCATCCGCTGCATCCCAGAGCCGTGATTCGACATTATTGCCGTTATGATTCATCCAAGCTCCCTGTATCAATACATCCGATTTACCATCCAAATTGCACAAAATACATCCAATGCAATTTTCAATAAAATATACGGCTTTTAAGCTTATTGGTCAATGTGTTTACTCACTTAAGCTCCCCAAGTTTCGTTTAACATCAATATTTTCTCGACAAATATCCGATCCATTATGATTAACAACAATTTGACTTTCTGCCATCCATTTGGAAATCGGGAAATGCCTGAAATTGGAGTCACTCAAAAAGGCGCGATTATTATGACGGTTACAAAATGCAGGAAAAATGGTTGGATTTACTGGAATGATGTAATCCGAAAATTAAATCATAAATCCCTTCCTTTATAATTGGCGTTATTATATAAGCAATTCCACCAGCACAATCATCCGATTTACGTGCCGCAATCTTTTGCGCTTTGTGTTTTTATTTACACCCTTGAGATGCTTTAACCAGGTTTTATATTGCTCCAAGCCGAAATGCATCGCAACGATATCTTCGCGAGATAGTTCCACGATTACAGGGTCGCCGATTTTCAAAATTTGCATAAAAAGTTTGCTCCTTTCAAATTCATTTGCTTAAGGCGATTAATTCACTCC
>JAGVQJ010000154.1 GCA_020051775.1 Calditrichota bacterium
CATTTTCAGCGCCGTCACGGTCCATACCGTGACGGCTTAACTGATTCAGCGTCACGGAGTGGTCCGTGACGCCCAAGGTGTAGGTCGCTTCGCTTTCGCCTAAGGGGGTTTGCTATAATATAAGGATAAAATATCAAGAAGTCAAGGGTAAATTTTTGCCCCCGCAACTTTCGCCTACCCCCCTTAAATTCCTTCAAATCCCTTGACATTTCGGCTTGCCAAACCTATATTTTTTAGGCATCCCTCAAACCCCCCCTTATTATGGGGGTAGGGGGGATCCGATTCCGTAGCCTATGAACCATCCCCCCAACTTTGATTGCGAGGTAGCCGGATGAGCTTTTCCATCCTGGTGGTGGACGATGCCTGGGATAGCCGGGAAGTCATCACCTCCATTCTGAATACGTCTGAAGATTATCACCTGTTCCTGGCCGAAAACGGGCAGGACGCCATCCGCAAGCTGAAGACGAACAACTTCGACCTGGTCATCACCGACATCTCCATGCCCGTCATGGACGGCTTGGAACTGCTGGATCACCTGGCCGTGGAGATGCCCGATCTGCCGGTCATCACCTTCACCGGCTTCGGCGACCTGTTCGGTTTAAAAGCGTTGGAACGCGGCGCCGAAGACTGCATCTTCAAGCCCTTCGACGCCCGCGACTTCAAGCTGCGCGTGGCCAAGGCCTTGAAATACAGCCGCCTGAAGAAATACCACGATCTGTTGGAACAGAAGAACGAAGAGCTCCGCCTGCTCTCCATCACCGACCAGTTGACGCAGCTCTACAACCGCCGTTACCTGCAGGAAGTCCTGCGCCGCGAATTCACTCGCGCCAAACGCTACCGCAGCCGCCTCTCCTGCATGATCGTGGATATTGACCACTTCAAAGCCGTCAACGACAACCTGGGGCACCTGCAAGGGGACGCCGTGCTGCGCGAACTGTCCGCCCTGATCCGCAACGCCACCCGCGAAGTGGATATCCCCTTCCGCTTCGGAGGCGAGGAGTTCCTGGTGCTGCTGCCGGAAACCGACCGCCGGGGCGCCGAAGTCGTGGCTGAACGCCTGCGCCGCGCCGCCGAAGCCATGCCCGTCTTTCGCTTAGGGGGAGAACTGGCCGAAGACGTCAAGGTCACCATTTCCGTGGGCGTGGCCGCCTTCCCCGACCCCCGCATCCGCAGCGAAATTGACCTGGTCACTCAGGCCGACGAAGCACTCTATCTGGCCAAGCGCCAGGGGAGAAACTGCGTGATGGTGGGGTGACGCCGGGATTCGGGATTCAGGATTCGGGATACAGAGAAAAAAAGGCGCTCGCGAGAGCGCCTTTTGGTTTTACTAACCCCTAACTCCTAACCCCTATTTTAACAAGACCATCTTGCCTGAAACGGAATGTTGTCCCGCAGTCAAGGTGTACAGGTAGACGCCCGAGGGGAGGTTCGAGCCGTCGAATGTCACCTCATGCGTGCCTGCCTCCCGCCGCCCATCCACCAAAGTTGCAACCAACCTTCCTGTAGTATCGAACACTTGTAAATGGACGTGGCTTGCAGCTTGTAGCTGATAGCTGATAGCTGTGGAGGGGTTGAAGGGATTGGGGGAGGGCGGGTAAAGCGCAAATCGGGTCAACGCAGCTTGTGGTTGTGGTAATACGACGCTGTTGGGACCTTCGAGGCACATTAAAACTATATGACTAACCTCTTGAAGAGAAACAGCTGTGGATCGGCAAACTAAATAATTACCATCATCAGCCTGCAACAAATCAGCGCCTTGCTCAAGCGCATCGTCAGCCAGGTATGTTCTCGTCCATAAAGTATCGCCATTGGAGTTGATTTTTAAAAGCCATAAATTACCAAAGGTATACTCGAGATCATGTTGATGGCAAGAGATCAAATAACCACCGTCGCTGGTGGGAAGAATATCGAGAAAATCTTCATATAGACTATCCAGGCCGTAGGTCCTTTCCCATTGCGTATTGCCTTCGGTGTTCAGTTTCACCAGCCAAAGGTTGCTAAAATGGGGCGAGGTGAAAGAAGAAGTCTTGCCAACAGCCAATAAACTGCTATCAGGTGTGAGTAAAACTTTAGAAAACCAATCGCTTCCATTGCTGCCAAGGGCTCGCCACCAACAACTGGCACCATTCGTGTCAATTTTCATAAGCCGAGCGTCAATTGATCCAGGACCAGAAGTCATACAATTGAGAAGAAAACCTTCATTTAGGGGGAGAATGGAAATCGGTTGCTCGAAGGTATTATTCCATCCATGGGTCTTTGTCCACAGTGTATCCCCCACTACATTCAATCGAATGAGAATAATCTGAGAGTTTTGTACGCCCACATAATTCTGCCATCCGGCGACCAAAAATCCGCCATCGCCTGCAGGAACAACATCTCGCGTCTCTTCCCAAGAACTGTCAGCAGTGCTTCCATATTTCAAAGTCCAAAGTGTATCCCCGTCCGATTCAATGCGGAATATTTCGATATCGTAATTTCCAGTCAGGTAGGGATGATAATTGCTCCCCAATAAGCAACCCCCGTCTTCAGTCGGGATCAATTTAATTAGCTTGTTTTCCCCATCTATTCCATATTGTTGGGACCATAAGCTGTTACCCAATGAATCGGTACGAATCAACCAGATATAACCAATAAAAGCAGCTCCATAATATGATGTCCCAGCAAGTATAGCTCCGCCATCATCTAAAGATATTACAAAATCCGGCAAATCATTTAGACCACTATCATAGAGATAAGACCAGATTAAATCTCCTATGGGATTGACCTTTAAAAACCAATAGTCCGCAGCCCAAGAAAATTGTGGGCTCGTCACTCCAAGAATATACTGATTCTGATAAAGGGTGTGACATATGGCTCTTTGTCCAGCACCTTGATGATTATCGTAAATGTAATATTGACACCAGAGACTATCACCTTCGGCAGAGATCGCAGAGGGGATTAGAGAAAAAGCCCAAATAAAAAGGACACATAGCGCTAAGATGTATTTATTCATGATTTTCATCAGATTTAAGCAAACTGATTAGCTGTAGAAAAAACAGGAGGCGGAAATTACTCCGCCTCCTGTTTTGTGGTATCATCTCAATACGACGAGTTTTTGTATTTGCTCACTTTTCGCTCTAACCAGATGCACCAGGTAGATACCGGTCGCCAAACTATAACCGTTTAAGGGCAGTTGGTATTCGCCGGCCTGCTGGAAGCCATCTATCACGGTCGTTACAAGACGCCCTGAGATATCGTAAACCGATATTCGTACCTGACCAGCCTCCAGTAATTGGAAGGATAACTTGGTTTCGCTATTGAAGGGATTGGGAGTCATGCTGAAATGCAGATCCGTAAGCTGGATCTTAGTTTGGATGACTGGTTCACCGTACCAAAATATTTGATAAAATAATTTACAAATAGTCTTTGCGAATGTCAAGGGGAATTTCTGGAAGTTTACAATGGTGTATTGATTCCCCCCCCCTCGGAACCTCCCCACCCCCTCCCCGCGTGAAACTACCAAACCCTTCGCGTCTCTGCGTGCAATATAAATAGATTCCCGCTTTCGTAGGAATGACATTCAAGCAGCGTCTCCGCCTGAAACTGAAAATCGAATGGCTGATATACCCCTCTCCGGCAAAACCTACTCCCTCTACGGCAGCGACCCCTCCACCGAGCCGTACTACGACCTGATCTCCAGGCTGGCCGACGCCGCGTTGCGTGAGTGCCCAGATATCCGCAAGCTGCTGAACCGCATACACAGGATGAGCCGGTGGGCACGGCTGGGGTTCGGTGATTTCCGCGGTCTGCTACCCGACGACTTGCGTGGCAGTGACGATCCGCTGGCAGTTTACACCCCCGGCGTGCACCGCCACCTGCGCACCATGCCACCTCGGCGTTGGCTGGAACGGTCGTTGCGCACCACCGAGAATCAATATCACCTCTACATGCTCGAGATTGAGCTGGTCAACCGCCTGCACGGAGACGCCTTCCGGGCGGCAAAGCGCAAGATCGCGCTGTTGCCTCATTGCATGAGGGATTTCAGCAAGGAATGCCTGGCTGCCAACGATGGCGTGGATCTGGTCTGCAAACGCTGCTCCAAGATCTGCTGGATGCGCCGCATGAGCGACCTGCTGCGCGATCACGAAATCCATCCGTATATCTGGATGAACGCGGGTTTCAAGGAACACTACCGCGCCTTGCAGAGTGGGGGAGAGAGCTTCGCCGTATTAGGAGTGGCCTGCCTCCCCGAGTTAATCGCGGGGATGCGTTCCTGCCTGAAGCTCGGTGTTCCGGTGGTGGGATTGCCGCTGGACGCCAACCGTTGCGCCCGTTGGATGGGGGAATTCTTGGAAAATACGATGAATCTGGGCAGGCTGGAAAAAATCATTCACCACAGAGACGCAGAGAACACAGAGATATGAAAGGGTTATTGGATTACTACGCCCGGCGCGCCGGCTATTACGAGGATATCTACGCTATCCCTGAACGGCAGGAAGATTTGGCCCGGCTCAAATCCCGACTGCGGGAGCTGCTGGCCGGACATGACATCCTGGAGGTTGCTTGCGGGACGGGATACTTCACAGCGGAAGTGTCGGGGGTCGCAAGGTCTATCGTAGCGACAGATGCGGTGGAGGAAGTCCTGGAAATCGCTCGCGCCAAGACGTGGCCGCCGGGAAAGGTGCGATTCGAGCAGCGTGACGCCTGGGATCTGTCGGGAGTTTGCGGTGCCGTCAGACGTCCTCGTCTGACGGCGAGGTTAGTGTCGGACGAGGACGTCCGACACCACACAGGATTTACCGCGGGACTGGCGGCGTTTTGGTGGTCGCATGTGCCGCGCGAACGCCTGGCGGATTTCCTGCGCGGGTTTCACACCCGGGTGGGCTCTGGCGGTCTTTTCGTCTACTGCGATAATCCCTACGTACCCGGCAACAGCACTCCCATCACCAGCACGGATGGAGATTACAATACCTATCAAACCCGACGCTTGAAGGATGGATCGGAGCATGAAGTGCTGAAGAATTATTATTCACCGGAAGAGATGTTTCGCGCGGTGGAGATGCTGGGCGGACGGGAGATTGATTACAAGCAGTGGACTTGGTATTGGCTCTTGAGTTATGAGTTGTGAGTTATGAGTTATAAGTTTGTTTTTATTTGTTTTATTCATAATTCATAACTCATAATTCATAATTATTTTACCATCACCACCTTCTTCACCGTCACTTCCCTTTCCGCCTCCAATCTGATCAAATATACCCCCGACGACAACTCTTTTTGCTCGAAGCGCACGGTGTGCTCACCGGCAGTGCGGTAGCAGTTCTCTAGGGTCAAAACCCTGCGGCCGAGGAGGTCGAAGAGGGTGAGGGTTATTGCAGTGGAGTGAGGAAGGTAATACACCATTATTCCGGTATTGGAGGTTAAATGCAATTTTGGTTTTGATGCTTGTGTTACCGGTTCCGGTAAACTTTCCGCACTGGTCCCCTGCCATCCCGAAAGCATCCACTCGCCCGATTCCCCTTCCCCAACTCCGGTTCCGAGCTTGACAAAGCTGAAACTATCCTGCCCCCAGGGGGAACGATAAGCGTAATTCCCCGCATACAGGCAATACAGGTAACTTCCGGCCGGAGCATTGCCCGGCACCATTTGCTGCAAGTCGGTTTTGGTGAAGGTCTCGCAGGGAAGCAACGGCAAATCCAACCGATGGGTAACCTCCAGAGTATCCCCATCGGGTAGTAGAGCTTCCACCCATAAGTCTATGAGTCCACCGACCGTATCCGTATCCGCCACTGCAAGATCGAAGCTGAAGCTGCCCCCCTGAGAAGGAATGACAATAGGCGGATTGTGGGGTGTCAGGTTTGCGTCCAAGGGGAAGGGACCACCCAGGGAGCCGTCAGCATTAACACGTTTGACGAGAACGTCGCGCAGCCCGCCGCCATTGTTTTTTTCGTAAACAGCAATACAACCACCTTCAGCGTCTGCAAGGGTGCTCTGGTAATTGAAGTTGTTTTGCGGGTATGAGGCGGTGGATAATAGTACACCCGAATCACCCCAGAGGCGATTGCCGAGCGAATCCATCTTCTGAGCGTAAAATACCTTGCGATCATAAGATCCTCCCGTCCAGAATCCATAGGTTCCAAACAAATATGAATCGCGGAAATCTGCTTGGGGTGATACTCCACCGTCCCAGCCGGGGTGTGCCGCCATAAGTGCTCCATAAATACCACCTTGCCAGTTCAATGGCCAGAGATTTTGGCCATCTAATGTTACCTTCTGACAATAGTGGTTGGGAGAATAGCTAAAGCTCAAATAAAAATTGCCATTTTCCGAAGAAATCATGTCGCCTGAGCTAGATCCCCAGCTTAAGTGATACATCACCCATAGGATATTGCCAAGACTATTGATTCTCCAATGGTGTTTATAGCCATTCATGCCAAGAACAGTCTGAAGGATAAAGCCACCTGCTCCATCGGGGATCATCTTTTTATAGGCTGCGTCACCATCATGACAGATAGGTAAATCATTAAGCCATTGCGGGTGGGTTGAAGAATTATAATGCTGGGCATAGATACTATCATTGAATATCCCCGTTCTGCTGTCTTGCCACGTAATTAATAACCCACCCTGACCATCTGGAACCAAACTGGGGAAGATTATACCAGTTGGTTGTGTTCCCGCTTCTACCACCAAACCACTGTCTCCAAGGAGTAGATTACCCTGCGAGGTTATATGTTGTAAGTACAAATTCCAATATCCTGATGCTGCTGGCGTAATGGCCGCCCAGAATCCTCCCTGCCCATCTGGGCATACGTCGAATTGACTACCATCGAAGGGGGAAATCCTAACTCCGCTGTCGCCCCACAGCCGGTTGCCGACAGAATCCAAAAGCTGGCCAAAGACACCGGTGTTGGCATAGGTAGATCCCCACCAAAAGAGCGCTCTTCCTTGATCGTCTTTCAGGGATCTGGGGATGCCGTTGTTACCCGGATAAGGAAGGGCCGGGGTGAGTTTGGACGCGGGAGGCAGTTGGAGATTGCCAAAGCGATCCAGGATTTGGTAGCACACGCCGTCTACTGTAAGGCTGTAAGCCACTACGGTATGATCCTGGCTTAGCAATTGGGCGATAGGGTACCAGGCTCCTCCTGAGATGAGGATATTCTGCTCTACGGTCGTAGGCCAGTGGGCGGTAGCGGGGCTGGTAAGCAATATCGTTGCCAGCAAGGCGAATAGTGCGTATAACCGGCGCATAACGATCTCCTTCATGGAATTAAGGAAGAACGTCTTAATATAATCAATTCTTTTGGCGCCGTCAAGTGCAATTATTTGCATAGGTAAGATTTTTCGGTGGTTGGTGGTTGGTAAAATCCTCCCCTTTTAGGGGGAGACGGTCGGGGTCGGGGGCGCCCCTGACTACGAATCTCCCGGCTCCTGGCTCATTTTCTTCTGTTCTCCGTTCACTGTTTACTGTTCACTGTTCTCCGTTCACCACCAGCACCTTCGCCCCTCGAATCTTCCTCTCTTTCAATTCCACTAACGCCCGGTTGGCGTCCTCCAGGGGGTACTCCTGCACCTCGGGCTTCAGTGGCACGCGAGCTGCCACCTCCAGGAATTCCGCCACATCGGCACGTGCCACATTCGCCACGCTCTTGATTTCCTTTTCCATCCACAGGTGAGCAGGGTAATCGAGTTTCAGCATCGCCTCTTTGTCCGTTTCTTCCTTGCGGATGGCGTTGATGACCAGCCTTCCGCCCGGTTCAAGCGTGCGTAGGGCCTCCACGACCGGCCCCCAAACCGGCGTGGTATCAATGGTGGCACGCATCATTTGTGGTGGCATGCCACCATGATCCCCCGCCCAGGCTGCGCCCAACTCCAAGGCGAATTCCCTCTCTTTTGCGTTGCGAACGAAGACGAAAATAGCGGAATCGGGATACATGACTTGGGCCAGCTTTAACACCAGGTGAGCCGAAGCGCCGAACCCCGCCAAGCCGAGGTTCTCGCCGTTCTTTAATCCCGTCAACTTTAACGACCGGTAACCGATAGCGCCCGCGCACAACAATGGTGCAGCTTCGGTATCGGAGAAAACTTCGGGGATGGAAAAGGCAAAATCCTGATGCACGACCATGTATTCGGCGTACCCGCCATTCACATCGCGTCCTGTTGCCTGAAAGTGTGGGCAGAGGTTTTCAAGACCTTCCCGGCAGAACCGGCAGGTCCCATCAGCGTGGAATATCCAGGCCACTCCCACCCGATCACCCAGACAGAAACGACCAGCGTCCAATCCAATCTTCGCCACCCGCCCTATTACTTGATGCCCCAGGATGATCGGTAGTTGCGGTGGCAGTGTGCGCCCTTCGATTTCGTCCAATTCGGTGTGGCAGATTCCGCAAGTGGCAACACGAATCAGGATTTGTCCTTGGCCCGGTTCGGGAATGGGCAAGTCAACAAGTTCCAGCGGATTTTTGTTTTCACCGAAGTTGGAGATCTGCTTAAGGATCATCGCTTTCATAGTGCTCCTATTATAATATATCTTACGTTTAAATGCAACGAAAAAAATTAAAATCAAAAAAGACTTGACAAATTCTCTTTTGCATCGTATATTTAATCAAATGAATAAATCATATGAATAAATCAAATGACCAGTGAGCGCCGAAAAGCGGTCAACGTTAAATCACAGAATCTGGAGGCGGCAGAAGTTGATCCTCGCCAGCGTATCCTGGAAGCTGCTACCCGGATTTTTGCCGAAAAGGGTCGCGAAGGAGCAAGAACGCGGGAAATCGCTCAGGCTGCCAATGTGAACCTGGCCATGCTGCATTACTATTTCAGCAGCAAAGAAGAACTGTACGTGCGCGTCTTGACACCTATATTCGAGGAACTCTTCTCGCGATTGAAACTGGCGGCCGGTTCGAGTGCCATTCCCACTCGTCGCTTAGAAGCGGTTGTGGGCGTATATTTCGATTTCTTAAAAGGAAAGCCGGATTTGCCTCGACTCATCATGTGGGATCTCGTCACCGGAGCTCACGCCATGCGCCAGACTTTCCAGCGCGTTTTCTCTTCCGATAAAGAAGGACTGATGCAATTGATTCACGGGATATTCAAAGAAGGCCAGAAAGGGAAATTGCCTCCTGAGGACGCCGATCAATCGGTCATCAGCATGGTCGCACTCTGCGTGTTCCCGTTTATCGCCAGGCCAATGCTGGAAATCATCAATCCCGGCGTGATCCAATGGCTTAATTTTCTGGCTCGGCGACAGGATCACGTATTGGATCTGCTATTGAATACCTTTGCAGACGAATCCAAACCCTAATTAATGTCTGAGTATGAAAAATCTCATTGCCACGTTCATTTTGCCGCTGACATTGGTTTTGACATCCTGGTCACAAGCGGCAGATCGCCTGACATTGGAGCAGGCCATAGCCCGCGCCCGGGAAGTTTCCGATGCCGTGCACAGCAGCCTCGAGGACGTCAGGATCGCCCAACTACAAACGAATCAGGCCTCCAAACTGAGGTTGCCGATGCTGGATTTCACCGGCAGCTACATTTATACTTCGGAGGTGATGAGCCAATCCAGCCCGGCCACAACCATTCCGCTAGGACTGGGTCAGAGTGTGACGATTCCCGGTCGGGACATCGTTTTCGGCGACCATCACAACGTTGATTTCAAAGTCCAGGTGACCCAACCGATCTTCACGGGGTTCAGACTGCAACGGACCTGGCGAGCTGCTCGCGAGACGGTGAAGGTTCGGCAGGCCGAAGCCGAGCGCCTCTCCTTCCAGGTGCGCGTACAGACGGAACAGAACTACCTGAATTTGCAGCGCGCTCGCGCTGTTCTGGAAATCAGTCATGTGCAAGTCCAAACTCTGGAGCGCCATCTGGAAGTCGCCCGTCATCGTGTCCGCGAAGGAGTCGCTCTCGCCGAATTCGTTTCCCGCGCCGAGTATGCTTTGTCACAGGCCAGATTGAATCTGCAACAGATGCAGCAGCACTACGATCTCGCCAAACTCACGCTGATGGAACAGTTGAAACTGCCTCCAGAAACTGATCCGGAGTTAGACACTTTACGACTCATCTCTCCCGATACGACGGACAAAGATCTGAGTTATGCCCAAGCTCATCGCGCGGAATTCCGTACTCTGAAAGCTCAAGCAGGCGCAGCCGAACATAGAATACAAGCTCAGAGAGGCCCATTGTACCCGGCATTGTCCGCCTTCGGCGCTGTGGATTATGGACGCCCCGGAGTAGATATGATCCAGAATGATTGGATGCTCTACGAGCGCGCCGGCGCCACCCTCTCCTGGACATTATGGGATTGGGGTATCCGCAAGAACAAGGTGCAGGAGGTTCAAGCCGCTCGCCGTCAGTTGGAGGACGCCAATAACCTGTTTGAATCCCAGGTGCGTCTGCAGATCGCTGCGGCGAAACTGGCGTTGAACACCGGGCAACAACGTTTAGAAGTCACCGCTCAAGGGCAGCGCCTGGCCGCCGACATTCTACATTGGGTGGAAAACCGCTACCGCGAGGGTGTGGCCACGGAAGATGAATATCAGGATGCTCAGTCTGAACTTTTAAACAGCCAAATCAACGCGATCGTGGCCCTGGCCGATTACCGCCTGGCGCAAGTGGCGCTGATCGCAGCTCTCGGAGGAGAATAGGTATGATCTTATATGCCAGATTAATGACATTGGCGATGATTAGCGCCGCTATAATACTATCGGGTTGTTCCAATAACCGAGCGAAGAACTTTCTCGGTTCGGGGACACTGGAGGCTTCCGAAGTCACCCTCAGCTCATTACTGGCCGGGAGACTGGAAACTGTCACCATAACCGAAGGTGACTCCGTGCTGGATGATCAAATTCTGGCTGTTCTGGATACTTCCAAACTGGCGGCGCAACTCGCGCAACAAGAGGCGGCGATGCAGGAGCTGGAGGTTAGTCGTCGCATTGCCACCAATGCCGTGGCGCAAACCCGCACCCTCGCTGGAAATGTTGCCTCTAACCTGGAACGTCAGAAGAACCTGTTGAAGACAGGAAGTTCCACGCAGCAGATCGTGGATGATTTGGAAACCCAGGCAGAAACCGCCTCCTTAAGGATCAGTTCAGCGCAGGATCAGATCGCAGTATTGCAGGCGAAACAAACACAGTTGCAGGCAGCCCTCGAATTGATTAAATTGCAATTACGCGACGCGGTCATCCGTTCGCCGCTGGCCGGGACAGTGCTGGAGAAATATGTCTCAACCGGCGAGATTGTTTCACCGGGTAGCGCCGTCGTGAAACTTGCCGATCTTAAGTCCATGTGGATCCGAATTTACCTGGCCGAAGGCGATATGGGATTGATTTCCTTGAACCAATCGGTGCAAGTGCGCGTGGATGCCTTGCCGGATCACCCTTTCACCGGCCGAGTGACCTGGATCTCCCCCAAGGCGGAATTCACCCCGCGAAACATTCAAACCCGCAAGTCTCGTGCTGACCTGGTTTTCGCCGTAAAGGTCGAATTCGAGAACCTTATGGGGCGCGCCGCCATCGGCATGCCTGCGGATGTGATCCTGCCATGAAGTCCAATGACCAAGAAATCATAGTCAGTGTCGCCGGTTTACAGAAATCGTATGGTGAAGTGGAGGCGCTTAAGGACATGAACCTGGAGGTTCGCGCGGGCGAGCGATTCGGCTTAATCGGCCCGGATGGTTCCGGTAAAACCACCCTGCTGCGCCTCCTGATCGGTTTATTGGTTCCGGGTGGGGGAGAAGCTCGCGTGTTGGGCTTCGATCCCGTGACCCAGGCCGAAAAAATCAAATCCGACGTCGGTTACATGCCGCAGCGATTTTCGCTCTACCCCGATTTGACCGTGGCCGAAAACCTGCAATTCTTCGCCCAGGTGTACCGCATTCCCAAAGCGGAACGTTTACGACTGACGGAGCGGCTCCTGAAGTTTTCACGTCTGGGGCCGTTCCAGGATCGCCGCGCCGGTGCGCTCTCTGGAGGCATGAAACAAAAGCTGGCTCTCTCCTGCACTTTGATCCACACTCCGCGCCTGTTGATTTTAGACGAACCCACCACCGGCGTGGACCCGGTCAGCCGCGAGGAGTTCTGGAATATTCTGGATGATTTGCGCCGCCAGGGTGTCACGGTGCTGGTGACGACTCCCTACATGGATGAGGCCGCTTTGTGCGACCGCATCACACTCGTGTATCAGGGGAAGGTACTCGCCTCCGGTATCCCGGATGAAGTCGCCGCTTCATTCCCCCGGCGCATCGTCCAAGTGTTCACGCCGCAACCCCAGGAGACCGCTCGAGCATTGGCAGGTGTCTGCGGATCTGGCGCCGCGCAGCTCTTCGGCGATCGTGTGCACTTGGCCGTGACCGACGTGGACGTCTGCCTGCGTGAGACGCGCGCTCGGTTGATTGCGGCTCAACTGCCCTTCACCGCCATTCGTGAAGGGAAACCCAGCCTGGAAGATATGTTCGTCCACCTGATCCAACAACCAACGACCAACGACTAACGACTCCATGAGTATTGCCATCAAAGCCGAAAACCTGACCCGCCGTTTCGGCAAATTCACCGCGGTCAATTCCATCTCACTGGAAGTGGCCCAGGGCGAAGTCTTCGGTTTTCTGGGTGCCAATGGAGCGGGCAAGACCACCGCCATCCGCATGTTCTGCGGCCTGCTGGCTCCGACCGAAGGCCAGGCTTGGGTGAGTGGAATCTCTGTGGCGCATTTCCCCCGCGCCGTCAAGAAAGTCATAGGCTACATGTCGCAGAAATTTTCACTGTACGACGAACTGCGGGTGGAAGAGAATCTGGACTTCTTCGCCGGAGTCTACAACCTATCAAAGCAAGATGCCAACCAGCGTAAAGAGGAAGTTCTGGCGCAATTCGGGTTACAGGACGTGAGGCGTCGCATTACCGGATCACTACCCCTGGGTTGGAAGCAACGGCTGGCGCTGGCCAGCGCCTTGATCCACAATCCCCGCATCCTGTTTCTGGATGAACCCACCGGCGGCGTGGATCCCATTGCTCGCCGCAATTTCTGGGAAACCATCCACAACCTGGCCGCTAAAGGAGTGACGATATTCGTTACGACTCACTATATGGACGAGGCGGAATATTGCCATCGCATCTCCATCATGGATCAAGGCGTCATCGCCGCCATTGGTTCCCCGCAGGAATTGAAAGCGCAATATGGTAAAAGCACTATTCAGGAAGTCTTCGTACATCTGATAAAAGGGAGTCAGATAGAAAGTCATTTCGGCTTGCCCGGAATCGGTTCCACAAGCTACTAATCGTATGCTGAAACCCAATCTCATTCCCATTATCCGCAAGGAGTTCATTCACATCCGCCGCGACCCCCGCTCGCTGCTGATTATCATCATCATGCCGTTGATGCAGCTCATTCTCTACAGTTATGCCATCAACATGGACGTGCGCGATGTCAAATTGGGGGTGCTGGATGAGAGCCGCACTCCCGCTTCACGCGATCTTTTACGGCGCTTCACGGGATCAGGATATTTTCTGCAGCGGGCCGCACTGGACACTCGTGACGATGTCGAACCACTCTTCCGTCAGGGGTCCGTAAAAGCCGTTCTGGTTATTCCCCGGGATTATGCTGAAAGTATTCGCAGGCGCACTTCTACCCCCGTGCAGATCCTGGTGGATGGATCGGATTCCAACACCGGCGCCATCATCCTGAATACCGCGCAACAACTCCTGACGGCAGCCTCAATGGACCTTTCCGCCGCCGGATACGTCCCCTTTCAAATCCGCGCCAATATCTGGTACAATCCCGAACAAAAAAGCACCTTCTTCATCGTGCCGGGTTTGATCGCCGTGCTCATGATGATGATCTGCGCTCTGCTTACTTCAGTGACCATCGCTCGCGAAAAAGAGACGGGCACCTTGGAAGAGATTCTGGTGGCTCCGGTGCGCCCCTTCGAGCTGATCATCGGCAAGGTGACGCCGTATGTTGTACTGGCCTCGATGGATGCGTTGCTCATCTTGCTGGTGGGGCGTTTCTGGTTCGGAATCCCCTTTCGAGGCAGCCCCCTGCTAGTAGCAGGTTTTTCCCTAATCTACCTTTTGTCGGCGCTCTCCCTGGGTGTGCTGATTTCGACCCTGGCGCGCAACCAACAGATTGCCATGATGATCGCCAACTTGGGAACCATGCTCCCCTCCATCCTGCTGTCCGGTTTCATCTTTCCGATTTCCAGTATGCCCAAATGGTTGCAGGTGGTCACGCTGATCGTTCCCGCCCGGTATTTTCTGGAAATCATTCGCGGCATTCTCCTGAAAGGCAACGGCTTCGACGTGCTCTGGCCACAGGCGGCGTTCTTGTTGGGACTGTCGGTCGTGCTGCTGGCGGTGAGTGTCAAGAGATTCAAAGTGAGACTGGAATAACATGCGCCCCATTCTCGTACTAATCCGCAAAGAGTTCCAGCAGATTCTGCGCGACCGTGCCATGCTGGCCATCATCTTCATCGCGCCGGTGCTCCAGCTTGTCATCCTGGCCCATTCCATCAACACGGATGTGCGCCATTTGAAATTGACCATCCTGGATCAGGATCGCAGCAGCCTCTCCCGGCAGATGGCCGCCGCCCTGCAGTATTCCGGGTATTTCGACTTGGCGTCTACTCCTTTATCCCTCCACGCCGCTGAAAACCAGATCCAGAATGGCCAGGCCAGTCTGGCGTTGGTCATCCCTCAGCATTTCAACCGCGACTTGACGCTGGGCCGTTCGCCCTCCGTGCAACTGCTGGTGGACGGCCAGAATTCCAACAACGCCTCCATCGGGATGGGGTACGTCACCGCCATCCTGCAGATGGTCTCGCGCGACATCATGGTGGAGAGGTTGGCGGTTTCAGGACGGTCACTCCCGCTGCATCTGGTGGAAGCTCAGACCCGCATTTTCTACAACCCAAACCTGGAGAGCATTTTCTACATGATTCCCGGTATCGTCACCGTGCTGCTGACCATTACCACCATGATGCTGACGAGCATGGGGCTGGTGCGCGAAAAGGAGGTGGGCACCTTCGAACAGCTCATCGTGACCCCCATTCGGCCGGGGCAATTGCTGATTGGAAAGCTGATTCCCTTTGCCGTATTGGGTTTCCTGGAACTGGCGCTGGTGCTGGGCTTCAGCATCGTCCTGTTCGACATGCCTGTCGTCGGAAATCTGCTGCTGATAGTTCTGGCCGTGGCTCTGTTTCTGCTGAACACACTGGGATCGGGGCTGTTCATCTCCACGATCTCCTCCACCCAGCAGCAGGCCATGTTTGTCGCTTGGTTTTTCATGATCTTCGGCTTGCTAATGTCCGGCTTCTTCTACCCTGTCGAAAACATGCCCGACTGGGCGCAAGCACTGACTCTGGGAAACCCCCTGCGCTACAGCGTCTCCATCCTGCGCGCCGTGCTCCTGAAAGGCAGCGGCTTTACCGACCTGCTCCGCGACTACCTCTCTCTGGCCGCCTTGGGAATCATTATCCTCGGCGCGACGGTGGTGAGGTTCAGGGCGAAGGTGGGGTAGCGGATTGGATAGGGGCGCATGGCATGCGCCCCTACAGGCTGCGTGGGGTGGCCCGACCGTTTACGGTCGGGTTTATTTCTACAGGCTGCGTGGGGTGGCCCGACCGTTTACGGTCGGGTTTATTTTTGTGCTGCCAGACGTCCTCGTCTGGCAGACCCGAAGGCGCTGATGTGACGCCTGACACCCCATTAAAATGAATTCCCCGTAAAAAACCATTGACATTGGATCATCATTTTGATATATTGAGCGGAATCAGCCATTTCCTTGGTGTGGAACGGACCCAACAACGCCACACCCATCAGGCGTCACGGAGTGGTCCGTGACGCCCCAGAAGTAGTGTTAGGATTTCTGAACACTCCGAGTCGGCGATTGTAAGGAAATCCTTACAGCCGCACCGACCCCCCATTCGTTAAGCCTCTGTAAATCGTAGGATAGACGAACCGGCGCGGGGTTTGCGGATAAATGGAGGTCATGCATTCCTGCCTGACCATCGAGCGATTAACAAGACAGACAAGAATGTCTGTCCTCCCACAAACCATGGAGTCTACCATGAAGGCGATGATCCTGATTTTGGCGGTGGCGGTGGTGGTATCTGCCGCATTCGGGCAAACGGCGACGACGACCTCTGTGCCCGTGAACTTCCCCGCACATGCCTCTTATTCCCTTACTGACTCGGAACTGCTCACTCTCGCCCGAATGATCTACGAGCCGGAAAATGCACCGGAGAGCTTTGTTACCGCCAGTGGGCGGACTCTCTTTATTGACCCCAAGTGCGGTGCTATGAACCTCGAGCTGCTCATGGTCGAGTTACAACGACCGACGATTTCACCTGAACTCCGTCAAAAGATTCAGCTACTGATTCAGGGCGCGACCGATGACCTGGACGAGGAATATAACACCGTCAATTTTACGATTGATTACAACGATACCCCCAATGACCCGGATTGTGTCTTTCAACCCACGGTGACTCACCCCACCGCCTCGAACACCCAGGGAGAACCGGTGCCCTGGTATGTTTATCATGCGGGGGAATATCTGGAGTACTCTCGCACAAAATATATAGAATTCGGCTTTGAAGAACCCGGATCAGTTGGTCTTTCAAATGTAGACATTCACAACCTTGTTGATGCCTATGGCCAGACGGCTCCCCTCTCCCCGATTGAACTTGATAATGACATGTGTGGAGATCTTCCAGCTGATTGGATTTATCCCTATTTGGCTGCTACTGCTGCACACGAACTCTTTCATCAGGTAGAGTACCAATATGTTCTACCCCCCGATCCAGATGCCAGTGCAGCTTGGATAAAAGAAGGTTCTGCCGCCTGGGCGGAAGATGCTGTATATGATGGAACCAATGAATATGTGAATAAGATGGCCCAGGGTGATCCGGGGGCTAGTCCTTCTATCATCCATGAAGATCCGAACCAAGACCTGACCGGCGTGAGTTATCAAGCAGTGTCATTTTGGAAGAATCTGACGGAATGGCTCGGCCATAACACTACCGAACCGCAAGTCGGAATTGACCTTATGTTGGCTCTCTGGCAGGAATGGGATTCTATTCTCTCGGATGGTACTGCTGCTGTTAATACTGTTCTTCAACAGACTACGTGGGGCTCTCATACTTATGATGAGGCTTTCCACCGCTGGGCGATCACCAACCGTGTGAAGGATTTTGGCAACCAACCCGCCTATGATTATCGCGAGGACGAAAACTGCCCTCATTATCTCTGGGGCTATACCATCACCGACTATCCAGAAATGTCACCTCCCACGACCCAACTGTCCGTGGGCAGCAGCCTGCCGTACTTCGGCACGGTGAACGCTTGGGCTAACAAATACTACGAATTCAATGTCGCTCCGGGTGTGACAGGAATTACGGTGAACTGCGACCAGACTTCTGGCAGCCCTTACTGGCAGGTCATCACGATTGACAACAGCAATGTTACCACCACCTACCAGAGTTCAGCAGCTAACTACGACCTGAATATTCCCGTGGTCAACTTCAGTAAACTGATTGTTATAATCTCCGGCAACGCGAATGCCGCCGGATATGCCATTACAGTAGCTGCGCCGCAAATCCCCGGCACCCAGGTTTCCGGCGACGTTTCCGGCACGTGGACGTTGGCAGGAAGCCCCTATAATGTTACGGCGGATATTTCCGTCGCAGCCAACCAATCCCTGACGATCCAGCCCGGCGTTCATGTCATCTTCCAAGGGCACTATAAGTTCAATGTGCTTTCCAACGCCACCCTGATTGCCGAGGGGACCGAGCAGGACTCGATCCATTTTATCGCCGCTACTCCAGCAACCGGCTGGTGGGGGGTTCGTTTCACCAGCTCTAATCCCTATTCCCGCTTGAGCTACTGCTATTTCCAGTATGGCCGCGCGACAGGGAGCGGAAATGATTATTATGGCGGCGCCATTAATTGCTCCAATTTCAGCCCTATAATTTCGCACTGCAGAATTGATCATTGCACAGCGGTAGGTTCTGGTGGAGGAATATATATCTCGACAAACGTTCCTACAAATCCGTTCATTCAGTATTGCAGTATTGATAGTTGTACCTCGGGGTCATACGGTGGCGGAGTATCCTATAGTACAGGTCCTTTGGGATTAATCATGAGGAATTGTGTAATAAATAATTGTCGTAGCATTAATAATACGACTATTTCTCTTGGCGGGGGCATTTTTTGTGGTGTGGCTAATTCAGCAATTGATAGTTGTGTAATAAGTAATAACACAGCGGTACAGGGAGGGGGTGGAATATACAGCAGTGGCAACAATATAACAATTGATAATTGCGTAATAAATAATAATCGTGTTACCAGTAGTTTTCAAGCTCATGGTGGAGGAGGAATTGAGCTGGAAGGGAATAATGCTACGGTAAGGAATTGCCTTATCATCGATAATACTGGAATAATTGGTTCCGGAGGTATATGGTTTTATGGTGGCACTGGCCAGTTATCAATTAACAATACCATTGCTGGAAACGGGCCGAATGGTATAGGTGTTTATAGTAGTCAAAATGGAGTTACCGTAAGGAATTGCATTATTTGGTCTAATTCCGCACAGATAGGCGGTTCAAATGTTTCGGTAAGCTATTCTGATGTGCAAGGCGGCTACACTGGTACAGGAAACATTAATCTTGATCCGCAATTCGTGCCTAATGGATATTACCTATCCCAATTGGGCTCGGGTCAGACGGTGCAAAGCCCCTGCGTGAACGCCGGAGACCCGGCCTCTTCCATGATCATCGGAACCACACGAACCGATGGACTGCAGGATCAGGATATCGTGGATATGGGTTATCACTATGCCATCACCGCGCCGCCACCCCCAGTTGTCATCAGCATGGACCCGGTGAACCCGCCCATCGTGGTCCCGGCGGCGGGGGGCAGTTTCCAGTTTGACATCAACGTGCAGAACACCACCACCTCCCCGCAGACTACGCAGCTCTGGTGCAACATCACCATCCCCGGAGGCCAGCAGTTCACCTCCATCCCGGTGCAGAACCTCACCCTCCCTGCCGGAGGCAACCTCACCCGCCTGCGCACGCAGGTCGTACCTGCCAACGCTCCCGCGGGGTACTACACCTACATGGGGTTCCTCGGCACGTATCCCTGGAACATCGTCACGCAAGACGGATTCCAATTCCAGAAATCCGGCACGACGAGCGATTGGTTCGGGCCGGAAGGGTGGGAGAACAGTGGGGAGGATTTCGAGGAGATCGAAGAACAATTCATCACTCATAACTCATCACTCATAACTTCTTTAACCCCTAATCCCTTCAATCCCTCTACCACCATCCATTTCGATCTGCCGCTAGCGGGGCGGGTGACGTTGCAGGTGTTCGATATTGGCGGGCGTAATGTCGGGTCGGCGCAAGGCCGACCCCTACGCGACGTTTGGATGCCCGCCGGTTCCCACGAGGTCACCTTCGACGGCTCAGGATTACCCTCCGGCGTGTACCTCTATCGGCTCACCGCCGGGGAGAACACGGCGGTAGGGAAGATGGTTTTGCTAAAATAAATTATGAATTATGAGTTATGAATTATGAATAAAAACAGATACTTAAAATCATAACTCAGCACTCTTAACTCATAACTTGAAAGGCGCTTTGCGGCGCCTTTTTTAATCTGCGTCATCCGTATTCTGGGATGTCACGGACCACTCCGTGACCCCCTCTATGACACCCCTCCATGCCGTCATGGTATGGACCATGACAGCATAGAAAATGATAAGCGCAATGTAGGGGCGTTCAATTGAACGCCCCTACACACATTCGGCGCAAGGTCTAATGTTACTGGTAACAAGGGGGTTTACCCCCTTGCACCAGGAACTGCGAACGGGTTTAACAAGGGGCTACAGCCCCCTGTTGCTGGAACTTGCAATACGCGTTACAAGGGGCTACAGCCCCTTGTTGCTGTTGGTTGTCCACCCTCATTCTCCATTCTCCATTTAGCTGTTCTCCCCCCCAACGCCTCTCCCGCCTCTGCTGTAATACTATCGTGACCTGTTACCTACGGAGATACCGGTGAAATACATCCCAGAACCCTTTCGCATCAAAACCGTCGAATCCATCAAACTAACCACGCGCGCAGAGAGGCAGAAAGCCATCGCCGAGGCCGGTTACAACACCTTCCTCCTGCGCAGCGAAGACGTCTACATTGACCTGCTGACCGACAGCGGCACCTGCGCCATGTCCGACTGCCAGTGGGCGGCGCTGCAAATGGGCGACGAAGCCTACGCCGGTAGCCGCAACTTCTACGAGTTGGAAGCCACGGTGCAGGAATATTACGGCTACAAATATTTCGTGCCCACGCACCAGGGACGCGGAGCGGAACACATCCTGTCCCAACTGCTGATCAAGCCCGGCGATACCATCCCCGGCAACATGTATTTCACCACCACGCGCCAGCATCAGGAACTGGCCGGCGGCACCTTTGTGGACGTGATCATTGACGAAGCTCACGACCCCGCCAGCAACCACCCCTTCAAGGGCAACATTGACCTGAACAAGCTGCAAGCCGTGGTGGATCGCGTGGGACCGAAGAAGATCCCCTACCTGAAATATGAAACCTGCGTGAATATGGCCGGAGGCCAGCCCATATCCATTGCCAACCTGCGCGAAGCCCGCGCCTTCTGCGACCGCTACGGGATCAAGATCATGCTGGACAACACCCGCACCATGGAAAACGCCTACTTGATCCAGCAGCGCGAACCGGAATTCCGCCAGACGCCCCTCAAGGAGATTGCCCGACTAATCGGTTCCTACACCGACGGCTGTACCTGTTCCGGCAAGAAGGACGGTCTGGTCAACATCGGCGGCTTCTTAGCCATGAACGATGAGGAGTTCTACACTCGCGCCAAGTCCATGGTGGTGATTTACGAAGGCTTACACACCTACGGCGGCATGAGCGGTCGTGATATGGCCGCCTTCGCTCAAGGCATCCGCGAATCGGCCGACGACAACCTCATGCGCTACCGGGTGGAACAGACCAACTTCTTCGGCGATCTGTTCGGCGCCGCGGGGATTCCCCACGTGGTACCGCACGGCGGCCATGCCATTTTTCTGGACGCGCGAGCATTTCTGCCGCATATTTCTCAGGAACAATTCCCCGCGCAGGCCTTGACCGCAGCCATCTATGTGGAAAACGGCGTGCGTGCCATGGAACGCGGGATCGTCTCGGCCGGGCGTGATCCCAAGACCGGCAAGAACCACATGCCCAAACTGGAACTGGTGCGCCTGGCGCTGCCCGCCCGAGTCTATACCCAGAGCCATCTGGAATACGCCGCTCAAGGCGTGGTTGACCTGTACGAACGACGTCATACGATTCGCGGATTGAAGTTCGTGTATGAACCGCCGGCATTGAGGTTCTTCCAGGGACGGTTTGAGCCAATTTGAGGAACATATCAAGAATTAGTCTCGTATATCCTGTTACCATGCTGAATAAATTGAACGCAAATCGTACATTTGCGATCTTTATCCTCTGTTTGTTTCTTCTGCCGGTCGTTGTGCAGATTGCGCATTCGCATCCCCTCACGACTGACAGCAATCAACACAACTGTCCCGCGTGTCATTTCGGCGCGGCTTTCCAACTTGAT
Organism: Calditrichota bacterium; assembly: GCA_020051775.1. Taxonomy (GTDB): domain Bacteria; phylum Electryoneota; class B3-LCP; order B3-LCP; family B3-LCP; genus JAGVQJ01. The sequence continues at coordinate 21,592 of JAGVQJ010000154.1, forward strand.
CTCCCGCATTCTTTCAACCTGACCTCAGCAAAGCATTCAACCGATACCCCAGCACCGATTAAAATTCAAGAATCTCATTCACAGCCCGCATCACAACCGCAGTCACCACGCGCACCCCCTTCGTTGACACATTAATTTCTGACAAAGACGCCTTTAAATAACACAACTCTCACGGAGGAGGAATCCATGCGTGCAATCGTTCTCTGTACGATCCTGGCTTTATTCGCCCCGGTCAGCACTCTGATAAGCTATGCTCAAGCGCCGGTAAATCCTGATATTAGCGTTATCGCGGATACGCGCCTTTCGATCCATAATGACCAGGAATCTCGACCCGAACAGGCGGATAAAATTCAGCTCGAATTTGATGAGTTGGAAATAGACCTCAACGGCTATTTAAATCCTTTCGCCCGGGCCGATGTAGCTCTGGCCCTTCCCGGAAGTGAGGAGATTATTGAAATAGAGGAGGCCTATTTAACCCTACTGCGAGGACTGCCTTTAAAAATGCAGCTCAGAATAGGGAAATTGCAACCCGATTTCGGTAAAATCAATACTCAACATCCTCACGCCTGGTCCTGGATCTCTCGCCCCCTGATGTTCGAAGAGGTTTTCGGCGAAGATGGTTTACATGACGTGGGCGTCAACCTTTCCAGTCTGATTCCGGTTGGGAGTTCCGCCTTGGGGCTCTCAGTCACTATTCTGCAAACCGGCAACCTGATTAACTCCGCAGCGGATGATACGTCAATAACATTCGACGAAAATATCCCCAGAAGTTTGGCTTCACTGGCACGAGTTTCCCTATTCGCGCCACTGGGAATTTACACCTCTATGGAAATAGGGTTTTCCTACCTGCGCGCGCAAGAGGCTTTCAACCCGGATGAACGCCAGTTTGCCAATCTCGGAAATTTCGACCTCAAACTGAAATGGCGTCCCAACGCTTACCAGTCGCTGGCGCTGGTCGCAGAAGCGGTCCTGAACAACCACAAAATCGCAACCCAGGATACAATCACACTGGATTACAACGTCGAAAAAATGAATTCATTCGGAGCCTTTGCCTCTCTGGATTATCAATTCCGGAAGAGGTTCGACGTTGGCGCCTTCTACGACTTCACTCAGCTTCCGGGTAGCAGTGACCAAAATCGCTCCGGGTACGGTTTTTTCGCCGGGTTCAATCTGGCCGAAGAGACAACGCGCTTCGGATTGTTAGTGCGCCGCGACCAAGGCACAGAGATGGAAAACTACAACTCCGCTGTCCTGCAGATCCTATGGGCGTTAGGTCCCCATAAACCCCATCAATTCTAATCAGTAACGACGGTATAACAATAGGCTTTAGCCCCGGGAGTTGTCCTTCCCGCACAAGCGGGAATTCAGAACCAAGAGGAGATTAAACATGAATAGATTAATCAAGGCAATGATAATCTGCGCACTGCTAACCCATTCTGGTTGGACGAAGGTAAAAGTCGTCGCCTCCACCCCAGACTTGGCCTCCATCGCCGGTATAATCGGCGGGTCGGAGGTTGAAGTTATTTCCATCGCCAAAGGGGCCGTCAACCCGCACTATGTGGAAGTGCTGCCCAGTTATATGATTAAGGTTGCCCGTGCCAACCTGTATTTGAAAGTCGGCATGGGATTGGATCAGTGGGCCGATCCCATCATTGACGGCTCAAGGAATTCCAAACTAACGATAGTAGACTGCTCCCAGGGTGTAAATCGGTTGCAAGTCCCCACTGGGAAAGTGGATGCTTCTCTCGGGGATGTCCATCCCCAGGGGAATCCCCATTATTGGCTCGATCCCGCCAATGGTCTGGTCATCGCCGCCAATATTGTGGAAGGGCTTTGTAAAGTTGACCCTGCGAACTGCCAAGCCTACCGCGACAGCTACGAGCGTTTTATATCCGACCTGAAAATCCGATTTGGTATCTGGGAAAAACGGGCAGCAACGCTGCGAGGAAGTCAAATCGTTACCTTTCACGACTCCTGGCCGTACTTCGCCCAGGCCTTTGGGTTGGAGGTGGTCGGTTTCATCGAACCCAAACCGGGCATAGAGCCTACGCCTTCGCACACCCGGGAATTGATCGAGTTGATGAAAGGGCGCGGAGTCAAAATAATCGGCATGGAACCCTACTTCTCGAATCGCGTGCCCAACAGCATTGCTGCGGCTGCGGGCGCAAAAGTGATCGTTTTACCGCCTTCCGTCGGCGGCGCTCCAGAAATCAAGGACTATTTTGAATTGTTCGATACTTTAATCGCTAAACTCACGACCGCGAAGGAGTAGTTCTGTGATTGACCTGCTTTCCACTCAATTCGTCCAGTTGGCGCTGCTGACGGCCTTCGTTCTGGCAGGCATCCACGCTTATCTGGGTTTTCACGTGGTCAGCCGCGGAGTAATTTTCGTAGATCTAAGCCTGGCTCAGGCGGCGGCGTTTGGCTCTGCCGTCGCCCTGGCGCTGGGTTTCAACGAGCACTCCACGGCAGGGTACTTCATCTCGCTGGCTTTCACCATGTTGGGCGCTGGAATTATCTCCGTCGCTCGCACCAAGGATGAGCGGGTGCCCCACGAGGCTTTCATCGGCATCATCTACGGCGCTTTCACCGCCGGAGCGATCATCATGCTCTCGCACCAGCCTGAAGGAGCCGAACACCTGAACCACCTGCTCTCAGGAGCGCTACTGACCGTCCAGCCCTACCAATTAGCCAAAATTGCCATCCTTTATTTGCTGATAGGGGTATTCCATTGGTTCCTGCGCGGAAGATTCTTCCTGATTTCGAGTGACCGCCAGGGTGCGCGGGATCGGGGATGGAACGTGGGATTCTGGGATTTCCTTTTTTACGCCAGCTTCGGCGTCGTAGTGACCTCCTCGGTTGACGTGGCCGGTGTTATCGTCGTGTTTGCGCTGTTGGTGATCCCTTCAGTGACCGCCGTTCTATTCACCTCCCGGCAAAATACCCGACTTCTACTCGGCTGGATCGCGGGATTTTTGGGGGCTTTCCTGGGGGTGCTGATCTCTTTGCAGTTTGATTTACCCGTCGGTCCTTCAATTATAATGGCTCTGGTCGGGATGCTGATTTTCGCCGTTCCTCTGGTCGTCTTACGGCGCCGATTTATGTGAATTATGGGACAACTATAAAAAAAATCGTATTCGATTGAA
>JAGVQJ010000095.1 GCA_020051775.1 Calditrichota bacterium
AGTCGTGCGCTCCTGCAAAGGCAAACCCCTGAAGGTCATCCTGGAAACCTGCCTGCTGACCGACGAGGAGAAAGTGCGGGGCGCTCTGGCCGCCAAGAATGCCGGAGCCGCCTTCGTGAAGACTTCCACTGGCTTTTCCAAAGGCGGAGCGACGGCCGGCGACGTGGCTCTGCTGCGCCGCGTGGTGGGCAAGCAGATGGGCGTGAAAGCCTCCGGCGGCGTCCGCGACCTGGAAACCGCGCTGCAAATGGTCGAATCCGGCGCGACGCGGATCGGAGCCTCCGCCAGCGTGGCGATCGTGGGAGGATAATTCACCACCCTAGCCCACGGAGAACAGAGAGAAAATAACACAAGTTAAATATTTATACAATATTTGCAAGCGGGCGAGATCTCGGCAGCCGTGCGGGCGAGAAGTTGGCAGGGGACGGAAAGTTGGCGGAGTGACCTCGGGAAGGGTGAGTTTTACCACAGAGATCCAGTGCGGTGGAAGAACACCGAGAATTGTCATTCCGGACTTGATCCGCCACGCAGTGGCCCGTGCCGGGGAATCCAGAAATTTTCAAGGAGTATCAATGTCTTCCAAACGCGACATCCAGCAGTACGACCACAAGGGTAAGGACCGGGTGAACAACCCGCCGGTTGGTCTGGTGACGCCGCAGACCGATAAAGACGGCGCGAAAAAGACCTACGCCTACGACCCCCACTTAGACCCGCAACTGGTCTGGGCTGGGAAAGCCGAGCACACCTCCTTTGAAGTCCCCACCGTCTCCCTGCACGTTCACGAACGGATTGATCCGCGCACCATTATCGAAGCCGTGCGGCGCTCCAACGGTAAAGTTTACCAGCAGACCGCTTCTCTCTTTGAAACACGGGAGGAAAACCCGCCACTGCGTGAAGCCATCGAATTTTACAAACACAAGCACAACTGGTCCAACCGCCTGATTGCCGGTGATAGTTTACTGGTCATGAACTCCCTTCTGGAAAAAGAAGGCATGGCAGATAAGGTTCAGATGATCTATTTTGATCCACCCTACGGCATTAAATATAGCTCAAATTTTCAGCCCTTTGTCAATCAGACAGCCATGAAATCAACGGACAATGATGTAGACTTATCGGCGGAGCCTGAGATGATAAAGGCATTCCGCGATACCTGGGAATTAGGCATCCATTCTTATTTATCTTATTTGCGCGATAGATTACTATTATCAAAAGAGTTAATGCATGAAAGTGGGAGCATATTTTTACAAATTTCCGAGGAAAATCTTCATAGGGCAAGGCTTATCTTGGATGAAGTGTTTGGGAGCGAGAATTTCATTTCGGTCATTACGGTGAAGAAAGCAAGCATTATGTTTGCTAAAAAACTTTTAAATAATGCTTCATTTTATCTGTTATGGTATGCGAAGGAAAAGGAAAAAATCAAATATAGACAGTTGTTTTCAGGCAAAGATTTGCAACGGTTTGCGGATAATGCTGGTTCACATCTATGGATAGAAAATACCCACACGAAAGAGGAGAGAAAAGCAACTCCGTCCGAAAGAGATAATATTGAGACAGTTTTGACTCAAAATCCGAATTATACAGTATTCGGCACGTGGAGTTTGAATGCTCAAGGCACTGAGAAGCAGGATGGTTATGTTTTTCAAGAAAGAGAATTCTTCCCGCCTAAAGGTACTCAATGGAAGACTTCATATCCTGATGGCCTTGATAGATTAAAAAGTGAGAACAGATTACAGCTTGAAGGGAATAATCTTCGTGTCAAACTTTACCTCAATGATTATCCAGTAATGACAATAAATAACCTCTGGGACAAAATTGGAGCAGCTTCTAATAAGATTTATGTGGTTCAGACTTCCGAAGAGCTACCCAAAAGATGCCTTTTAATGACGACTGATCCTGGAGATTTGGCATTAGATATTACATGTGGGAGTGGAACAACCGCATTTGTTGCTGAACGCTGGGGGAGAAGATGGATTACTTGTGATGCTTCGCGTGTTGCTATTACTCTTGCGAAACAAAGGCTGATGGTCGGCACATTTGATTATTACAATCTTGCCCAACCGACTGAAGGTGTCAGCAGTGGGTTTGTCTATAAGATTGTCCCGCACGTTACTCTTGGAGCCATTGCTCAAGATGAACCGGCGGGACAGGAATTACTCGTTGATCAACCAATCGTGGATGATTCTAAAGCGCGAGTGCCTGGTCCTTTCACCGTGGAAGCTGTTCCCGCCCCGGTTGTAAAATCCGTGGACGATATAGCTGGTCCAATTGGTATAAATGAACCAATGTTTGCAGATGTCTCTATTGCAAGAGAAGGGGAATCATTACGTCAAGGGCAATGGCGGGATGAACTGTTGCGTACCGGTATTCGGGGAAAGAATAATCAGTATATCCACTTTTCACGGGTAGAGGCTCTGCCGGGAAGATGGCTGCACGCCGAAGCTGAAACCAAACCTAATAACGAGGGTGCAGACCATGTACGCGAATCGAAGCCGACCTATGGCGGCGCACAGCGAGCCTTGATTTCATTCGGGCCGGAACATGCGCCGATGGAACAGCGCCAGGTGACTTTAGCCTGGGAAGAGGCGAATCAAATGATGCCTCGCCCGGCGTTGCTGATCTTTGCTGCTTTCCAATTCGACCCCGAAGCCGCCAAAGATATTGACGAAATTGACCCGACGCGGGCGGGTATGACTTTTCTAAAAGTGCAGATGAATGCGGATCTTTTGACCGATGATCTGAAGAAGAAACGAGCCAGCAACGAGAGCTTCTGGCTCATCGGCCAACCGGAAGTGCGCTTAGAGAGGGTCAAAGAGGGACCGGACAAAGGCAAATATCGGGTGGAGGTACTGGGCTTCGATTATTACAACACGAAAACCGGAACTGTGGAATCCGGCGACACTCGCAACATCGCCATGTGGATGCTGGATACGGATTATGATGGCCGCAGCCTCTACCCGCGCCAGGTATTCTTTCCGATGGCGGGTGAAAAGGCCGGCTGGGCGAAATTAGCAAAGAATCTGAAAGCTGAAATAGATGAAGATTTAATCGAAGCCTACCGAGGAACTGTTTCTTTGCCTTTTGAACCAGGAAAAAATCAGCGCATGGCGGTCAAGATCGTGGATGACCGGGGCATCGAAAGCCTTAAAATTATCGGGGTGGAATGATGAAGCCAGGAACCATTGACCGGCTCATCATCAATTCCCCCTATGATGAGCCTACTTCCTACTGGAGCTATGACCGCACTACACGGGCCTTCACCGAGAAAGAGGGGAGACGGCCAGCCGGGTATATCATCGCCTCGGAAAGTTCCAAATCTTTCGACGACCCAGGGCGCTTCATCGAAATTCCTTTGGTCAATCAAATTCGACCTCGGGTGAAAGCCTGGCGGGAAAACCGGGATAACCCTTATGTAGGGGTCACGGGCATCACCAAACGCCTTCTTGAACACTGGCGCAACCTGGAAGCGCGGGATGATAAGCGTTTCTTCTTCTGCCAGCTTGAAGCCATTGAGACATTGATCTGGCTGACCGAAGCGCCGGACGCGGAGAAGGTGGGGATTGATATTCCTTCAGACGGGGGCGAGTTCCGCCGCCTCTGCTGCAAAATGGCGACCGGATCGGGCAAGACAATCAACATGGCGATGCTGATCGCTTGGCAGGTCATTAACAAAGTAACTTATCCGCAGGACACCCGTTTTTCCAAGAATGTCTTTGCGGTCGCACCGGGCTTGACCGTGAAGGGGCGGCTGCAAGTGCTGATTCCGTCAGATAAAAACAATTACTACGATGAATTCAATATCGTACCCTCGGGATTGCGCGAGAAGCTGAACCTGGGACGGGTGATGATCCGCAACTGGCATACGCTGCATTGGGAATCCGAAGAGAAGATCCGCAAGAAGAGGAGCGTGGACAAACGCGGGGCCAAAAGCAATGAAGCCTATGTCAAGGAAGTGCTGGGGGAAATGGCTTCCGCGAAAAACATCCTCGTCATCAACGACGAAGCTCACCACGCCTGGCGTATCAACCCGGAGGCGGAAGGCAAGTACTTTCGCGCTCGCGACCTTAAAGACAGCGCCAAAGAAGCCACCGTCTGGATCGGCGGCCTGGACCGGATTCACCAAGCACGGGGGATATTGAACTGTTACGATTTTTCCGCCACCCCCTTCACACCGTCAGGAAAGAAGAGTTCCGAAGAGGCGTTGTTTGGATGGATCGTCAGCGATTTTGGGTTGAACGACGCTATTGAATCAGGGCTGGTGAAAACGCCTCGCGTGGTGATCCGCGATGATGGGAAATATGGCCCGGATTACAAATCGCGGCTTTACCACATCTATGCAGATGAAGAGGTTAAAGAGGACATCAACCGGAAAGCCGAAGAGCAGGAGACGTTACCGGATTTGATAACTAACGGATATTACCTGTTGGGGAAAGATTGGCTGGAGACAGCCCAAAGCTGGCAAAAGCTTAGTTTCCCAACACCGCCAGTAATGATTACCGTTTGCAACCGGACGGAGACGGCGGCGCGGGTTAAATTCGCTTTCGATCACAAGAAGATCCGCATTGATGAACTTTGCGACCCGGATAGAATTCTGCACATAGACTCGAAAGTGCTCGAAAAGGCAGAATCACTGGAAGAGTCGCCTGAAGATGATGAAATTCCCGAAGAGGCCGAAGAGGAAAACGGTCAGCCGGTGAAACTGACCAAGAAGAAAGCGGCTGAAGAATTGCGGAAAAAGGTGGATACTGTCGGCAAACCAGATCAGCCAGGGGAGTTCATCCAAAAGGTAATCTCGGTTGGGATGCTTTCGGAGGGGTGGGACGCCAAGACAGTAACGCATATCATGGGGCTGCGGGCATTCTCCAGCCAGCTTCTTTGCGAACAAGTAGTGGGCCGGGGCTTGAGGAGAACTTCTTACGAAATCAATCCCGAAACCGGCTTATTTGATGCGGAATACGTGAACATCTTCGGCGTTCCATTCACCTTCTTGCCGCACGAAACGCAGGACGGACCAGTGCCGCCGCCGCCACAACCCAAGACGCGGATCGAGCCGGTCGCAGAAAAGCTGAAGCATGAAATCCGCTGGCCCAATGTCCTCCGTATCGAGACCGTCGTGCGCCCCTTGTTAAAGCTCGATATGAGTACCGTTAAGCCATTAGAATTGGACGCCCAAGAAACTATTCTGTTGGCAGAACTGGCGCCGACGATTGATGGTAAGCAGGACGTAACCAAGATTAGCGAGATAAACCTGCTGGACCTAGCGCAACGCTACCGGATGCAAAGAAATATCTTCGAGGCGTCCAGGGACATCTTTGACCAAATGCAACCCTCTTGGCGGGGCGGCAGAGAGTTTCTTTTGGCACAAATCGTCAAACTTGTGGAAGAATTCATCAGTGCTAGGAAAATCATCTTCTTACCACCTCTATTCGCTCAGGATGAACTTAGGCAGCGGATTCTCATTGCGCTGAACAACTCGAAGATCGTGCATCATATCTGGTCCCAGATAAGACAGGTGAATACGGAAGCGCTGGTGCCGGTTTTCGACAGCAATAACCCGATCCGGTCCACTGGCGATATGACTGCGTGGTACACGGGCAAACCGAACGAGCGCACTAAGAGATCTCACATCAATTTCTGCGTATATGACAGCACTTGGGAAGCCAGCGAAGCCGGTGAACTGGACCGCAACTCGAATGTCGAGTCATGGGCGAAGAACGATCACCTCGGATTTGTGGTGCAGTATATCTATCGCGGCGTTGTAAAGGGATACCGACCGGATTTCCTAATCCGCCTGAAGAACAGTAAAATGCTGGTCCTGGAGGTCAAAGGACAGGACGACGCAGAGAACCGAACTAAACGGCAGTTCTTAGACGAGTGGACGAAAGCCATCAACCAAGATGGGCGGTTCGGGTCATGGGCGTGGGATGTGTCAGTGCATCCGAAAGATATTGTTGGGCTTCTCGATAAAAATAAGTAGTAATTGGAACAACCATGTCCCACGCCCTGTCCATCATCTTAGGCGGCGGGGAAGGCAAGCGCCTCTACCCGCTGACCAAGTACCGGTCCAAGCCGGCTGTGCCCATCGCGGGCAAGTACCGCCTGATTGACATCCCCGTGTCCAACTGCATCCATTCCGGCATCGAGCGCATCTTCGTGCTGACGCAGTTCAACTCGGCGTCTTTGAACCGGCACGTCAACCTGGCCTACAAGTTCGACGCCTTCCACGAAGGGTTCGTCAACATCCTGGCGGCGGAACAGACCATGGACAGCATGGACTGGTTCCAGGGCACCGCCGACGCCGTGCGCAAAACCTTCCGCCACTTCCAGCGTTTCGAGGCGGACGACTACCTCATTCTGGCCGGAGACCACATCTACCAGATGGACTACCGCCCCATGCTCGCCACCCACAGCGATTCCGGCGCGGATCTGACGCTGGCCGTGTCGCCGGTGACTTACGAAGAAGCGTCCGAGCTGGGCATCATGAAGGTGGAAGCCGACGGCCGCATCAGCGACTTCCTGGAAAAGCCCAGGCCCGGCACCGACCTGTCGGCGTTTGAAATCCCCGGAGACCTGCGGAAGCAATACGACCTGCCGGACGACGGCCGCATGCTGTTGGGCAGTATGGGCGTCTACCTGTTCCGCGATGAGGCCTTGAAGGTGGCTCTGCAGGACTACGACAAGACCGACTTCGGGCGGCACATCATCCCGGCGGCGGTGCACGAAATGCGGGTGCAGGCGCATCTCTTTTCCGGCTACTGGCGGGACGTGGGGACCATCGCCGCCTTCTTCCAGGCCAATATGGATCTGCTGTCGGAAGCGCCCGATTTCCGGCTGTTCCGCGAACATTTCAAGATTTTCACGCACTCGCGCTACCTGGCCGGGAGCAAAATCCTGAAGGTCACGGCCGACCAGGCGGTTTTAAACGAAGGCTGCCTGGTACAGGAAGCGACGCTGACGCGGGCGCTGATCGGCGTGCGCACGTTGATCGGTCGGGGCGTACAGATTGAGGACACCTACATCATGGGAGCGGACTACTACGAAGACGACCCCGAAGCACAGCGCGCCAAAGCTATTGGCAGGGACGTGCCGCCCATCGGCATCGGCGACGGGGCTCGAATCTGCGGCGCCATAGTGGATAAGAACGCTCGCATCGGCAAAGGCGTGAAGATCACGCGCAAGGAGCCTTCGGAAAACTACGCCGGGCACGGCTACATGGTGCGCGACGGCATCACCGTGGTGGAAAAGGACGCGGTCATCCCGGATGGGGCGGTGATTTAGGGGGAAGATTCACCACAGAGACGCAGAGAACGCAGAGAAATTGTGGATCGGGGGTTGGGGGTACCGGTGTCTCCGCCGGTGTCATTCCGGATGAACTTTTTGTGCGGGCGAAAGTTCGCGGCGCAAGTGGGCGAAGATGCGCGGCGGAGGCGAAAATTCGCGGGGGGAAAAACGGTGGCAGGAGAGGGGGGACGATGCGCCAAAAGCCCTGTGGGGGTGGCTGCGCCACAATCTCATCATTGAAGAGGTAAGAGTAGAACGGTAGCTCGCTACCGCGAGGTAAGCTTCCCACAGCAGAGGTGAGGGGTAACAGGCAATAATCAAACAAAATGGTAGAGGTCAACATGCCTAATTTCAATTTTATTACTGATAATGTCCTGCGAAGCATGATCGAGCGGGATAAAGTTGAACTAGATAAATGCTTGGAAAATAAACTTTGTAAATCAGGATTAATATTGTCTGGAAGCATTATTGAAGCGATTATTGTTGATTGCTTTTTAGCGCTTCCAGAATTAGGTAAAACTACCGGGCAAGTTTTGAAAGCGTCCTTAGCTGAACTTATTGATTGGGCACTTGATGCAAATTTAATATCAAAAAGATCTAAAGATTTATCGACTGTGATAAGAGACTATAGAAATCTAATACATCCAGGGAAAGAGTACAGATTGAAGGAACAAGTTGATTTTAATTCATTAAATGTTGCTGTAAATCTTGTAGAAATAGTAGTCCAAGAGATATCCCGGAATTATTCAGAAAGACTCGGATACACAGCAGATCAGGCAATAAAGAAAGTATTTCTTGATCCAGATTGTTCCTCTATATTCCCCCATTTGGTTGATCAAATGTCTAGGGCAGAAAAAATAAAACTATTTCGTAGCATTCCTGCTAAGGCGATGGAAGATGAAACTACAAATACTGATGTTAGAAATCTTCTCAGACTCCATGATCTACTCTGTAGTAATGTAGGCTCAGAAATTATTCAATCAGAGGCTAGGAGAATGTACTCTTGCTTTCAGAATCAAACTAAGTGGGAAGCACTATTTAATTTAAGATTTTTCTATGATCACTTGTCTGTATTAGATGACGATCAATTGGATGCGATATTAAGCTATATATTGGGTGTTTTGGGAAGTGCGGATGAAGACGAATTAGAGACACTGAATAATAATGAAATATATAGATGTGGTAAATATTTCAACACCCCGGTGAAATATAAACTATTGCGAGGATTTATTTTTAATAATTTACGCCCTATTGAAATATCAAAAAGCAGTGGATTTATGAAAATGATCGAAAATTTGACTTATTATGTTGATGAAAAATATGTGGATCAGCTAGTTCAAGAACTAAGTAAATCCCACGTACCAACAGCCAAGATTTGGGCTGACGAGATAAGGAATTTTTTCACTTTCTAGAATGCACATTTACGTCCTCGCTGCCAGTTCGGGTTGGACCCGACGTCTAGCAGGTTGGTTTAACACAGTCGAGTAGGTATGTTAGCGCAGCGCAACTCAACCGTCTGGCCATAGTCAGGTTGCCGTAAAAGGAAAGCAATCATGGCAAAGATCAAAGTAAAAGGCAGTGAAATAGCCATTTTCACCCGGAACGAAGCGGATTACATCTGCATTACGGACATAGCGCGATACAAAAATCCTGACAGAACCGATGACTTGATCCGTAACTGGCTCAGAAACAGAAATACTATTGAGTTTCTCGGTATTTGGGAGCTTTTGAACAACCCTGAATTTAATCCCGTCGAATTCGACGGGTTTAGAAAACAGGCTGGACTGAATAGCTTCACGCTAACACCCAGCCAATGGATCGAACGTACAAACGCCATCGGCATCATCTCCAAGCCCGGTCGCTATGGCGGCACCTATGCACACAAGGACATCGCCTTCGAATTCGCCTCCTGGGTATCAGTTGAATTCAAGCTCTACCTAATCAAGGAATTTCAGCGGCTCAAGGACGAGGAACTTAAGCAGCTTGGCTGGGACATCCGCCGAAATCTGGCTAAAATCAATTATCGGATTCATACCGACGCCATTAAAGAGAACCTGATACCACCGGACCTTACTCCTCGCCAGATTGAATTTGTTTACGCCTCGGAGGCGGATATCCTGAATATGGCGCTCTTCGGCTTGACCGCCAAGGATTGGCGCGACTGCCATCCGGGCGATAAGGGCAATATTCGGGATTATGCGGAAGTATCACAACTCGTATGTTTGTCCAATCTGGAGAATCTTAACGCTTTGTTTATCCGAGAGAACATACCATCGGCAGAACGGCTCCGCAAGTTAAATCAAATTGCCATCCATCAGATGAGTCTTCTAATGGGTGACACGAGGATCAAGCGACTTAAAGCGGGGAAGAAATAATGGTGTTGCCGTTGTGAGTGCACCACACCTCTGCTGTGGGATCGGTTTTCTTTCCGTAGCGCTCAGTAACGCATTAAGGCGGGGAATTCAACCGGTTACAAATTGATACTGGTTGCAAATGATCGCGGAGGATGGCTTTAGCCGGTGACAAATCGTCACCACCTGAAACCTGTAGCCGAGGGCGGTTTTGAGTTGTCGACAATTTGTCGACAGTTGAAAATAACATAGTCGGGGTCTGGGGTTTGGGCGGTGTCGGGGTCAAGGGCGACCCCGACTACCAAATAAAAGGACCGATTCCGGGCAAGCCGGAATGACACAAACGGGGCGGGACGAGCCAGGAATGACACCAATATGGATTCCCGTTTTCGCCCGGCACGGGCGGTCTGCGACCGCGGGAATGACAACACCGATTCCGGGCAAGCCGGAATGACATAAACGGGGCGGGACGAGCCCGGAATGACACAAACATGGATTCCCCGGGTGCCCCACAGCTCTGCTGTGGGATCATTGCCAAAGCATATTAACGGCAGTCAAGTAGGTTAGGTAAGCGCAGCGTAACCCAACATTTTCATATAGTCTTCCCGTTGGAGATTGAGCATGAACCAAGAAACCGCTCTGGCAGTTTTTGAGAATTACAAAATCCGTAGAATCTACGACGAGAAAGCGGATAGCTGGTATTTCTCCGTCGTAGATGTTGTGGGCGCCTTGACGGACAGCCTGAATCCGCGTGATTATTGGTTTAAAATGAAAATCCGCGTTAAAACTGAGGATGGGTTTGAGTTGTCGACAATTTGTCGACAACTCAAACTAGTCTCTCCGGATGGGAAAAAATACGCCACCGACTGTGCGGATGTGAAGGGATTGCTACGCATCATGCAATCCATCCCGTCACCGAAGGCTGAACCCTTTAAGCAGTGGCTCGCGCGAGTCGGCTACGAGCGGATTCAGGATATGGGCGACCCGGCCCGTTCGCTGGATCGCGCCCGGGAATATTGGCAGAAGCATGGCCGCAGTGAAAAATGGATTCAGCAGCGGATGATGGGGCAGGAAACTCGCAACAAACTCACCGATTACTGGAAAAACCACGAGGTCAAGAGCGAAGAGGAGTTCGCCCTGCTGACCAACCTCATTCATCAGGAATGGAGCGGCGTTTCGGTCAAACAGCACAAGGATATAAAAGGGCTCGAAAAACAGAATCTGCGCGACCATATGAGCGAGGCGGAGCTTATTTTCACCGCTCTAGCAGAACTCTCAACGCGACAGATCGCCGCAAGTGTTGACGCGACGGGCTTAGTGGAAAA
>JAGVQJ010000099.1 GCA_020051775.1 Calditrichota bacterium
CCGATGCTTTCCGCGCCGCCATGATTGCCTTGAAGCGGATTTTGGGACTGACGGAAAAACTATCGCCTTTCGCATTGTCGCGCGGAATTAGGCAGTTCCAGTATATTAGCGATGAGCGCTGTTACTACCTCAAGATCAGCACGGGATGCCTGGGGCGATGCAGTTATTGCGCCGTGCGTCGCGCCAAAGGCAGACTGCTCTCCAGAGATCCAGACCGCATCCTACATGATTTCGAGACCGGTCTAAAACGGGGGTATACCGATTTCGTGCTCTCGGCGGATGAATCCGGCAGTTACGGTCGAGATCGAGGATTTACCTTGGCGGGTCTGCTGCAGAGGTTTTTGGCACATCCGGGCGAGTATCGCATTTTCCTCCGCAATATGGACCCGCGCTGGTTGATCGAGGATTTGGACAATCTCATTGCTGTATTCAGATCCGGGCGCTTCCCCTACCTGGTTTGTCCGGTGCAAGCGGGATCTCCGGCTGTCTTGGAACGAATGGATCGTGGTTATACCGTCGAAGCGGCTGAAGAGGCGTTAACGCGCCTGCACCGGGAGATTTCCCGCATGATCCTGCGCACGCATTTCATTGTGGGATTCCCCGGTGAATCCGACGACGATTTCGACCAGTTGCTGACCTACGCCCGCAGGTTGCCCGTGGATCATTTCAAGGTGCATGAGTTTTCGGCACGACCTCATACCCGGGCGGCTCTGTTGCCCGATCCCATCCCTCCGCAAATTATCCGCTCTCGAGCGCATCGGCTGCGCCGGTTGGGGATGAGACGGTTCGCTTCAGCAATGTTCCGAAGTTGAATCCCCTGGTAAAATTCCGCGTGCAGAGCCATATCAGTCCTCAAAAAATTTTTCCCACTTCTGCTTCTACTCTCAGCGATATTCATTGTATATTATGAGGATTGTCAATTCGTTTCTTGTAATTCTTATCCTTAGAGGTCACACCATGTATTTTCAACCTACCCGATATATGGAATTCGCCAAGGAGATGCACGTGGAAAACGCCGAGTGCGTGCTCGCTTTTTCCGGCATATTCTCTCCCTGGTCGCTGGAAGAACTCGGTATTACCGCCGGGGTTCTCAAGAAAAATGCCTTTTACCCCTATGGCCACCCTGAAATTAAAGAGATCCTGGCGGCGCGGTATGGCGTCCGGTCGGAACAGATCTTGAATCCCGGCGGCGGCAGTTCGCTGGTCAATTTCCTGCTGGGAGCCGCTCTGCTGGGCCCCGGCGACGCCGCCCTGGTCGAATCGCCGGGGTACGAGCCGCTGACCCAAACCATCGCTTCCACCGGCGCGCAGATCATCCGGCTGCCACGCCGGGAGGAACGAGGCTTCAACATTGACTTGGACGAATTCGCGGAACTGATGCGCCCGCCGGTAAAGCTGGTGGTGTTGACTCGTTTGCACAATCCCACCGGCCGTAATATTTCCGCAGACGACATGCTGACCATTGCGCAGAAGGCCGAGGAGATCGGCGCCTGGGTGCTGTCGGATGAGGTCTACCTGGATTTTCTGACCGGGGAAGGAGCTCGCGCCGCAGCGGCTCTGCACCCGCGCCTGATCACGACCAACAGTCTGACCAAAGTCTGCGGCCAAGGAGACCTGCGCATCGGTTGGGCGATAGCGTCGCCGGAGTTGGTGCAAAAATGCTGGAGCATCAACAATGTGCTGGGCGTCAACCCGCCAAAGGTCTGCGATCAGATCGCTCTGGAACTGTTCAAAAACGGCGGGGTTGACCGATTATTGGAGTGGGCGCGACGCCAGTCTCAGAAGAATTGGGAAATAGTAGAAAGCGGCTTGAGCAACCAAACAGGTCTTCGCTGGGTCAAACCAGAAGGAGGGATTATCGTTTTTGTGCATGTGACCGGCGGCAGGGAGGCCTCCGGCCTGACGAACCTGCTGCGTGACAAATACAAGACACTGGTCATGCCGGGCCGCTTTTTCGATCAGCCCGACAGCTTCCGCCTGGGCTTCGGAGGATCAAAGGAGATGCTGGCTGAAGGATTAGAGCGCCTCGGGCTGGCACTGGCAGAGTGGAAAGCATAGGGAACAAATATGCTCGTTTATGAACCTATCAGGATGGCGGTGGGCGCCATTATTTCGCACAAACTGCGCTCGTTTCTGACGCTGCTGGGCGTCATCATCGGCGTCATGACCATCATTTCGATGATGAGCGTGATCCAGGGCCTGCAGGTGCAGATCGAAACGCAGATGAGCCAGCTTTCCGCCGACGTCTTCCAGTTGCAGCGCTGGGATGCGGGGATCCAGTTCAATGATCACAACCGCGACCGCACCCGGCCCAAGGTGAAGTTGGAGGAGGCAATGGCCATTCCGGACGCCTGTCCTTCGGTGGCGCAGATCGGCCCGGAGGTGTGGGAATTCGGCCAGTGGGTTTCCCACAATGAAATCCGCACCAATCCCAACATTTCGCTGGCCGGCGGCTACCCCGAATTTGCCGGAAATAACGGCATGGCCGTGGCGCGAGGCCGGTTCCTCACCATGGACGACGTGGAACACGTCCGTAACGTCATTGTGCTGGGTGGCGCTTTGGCAACGAAGCTGTTCCCCTTCGAAGATCCCCTGGAGAAAGAAGTCCGCCTGGAAAAGGGGCGCTTCAAGGTGGTCGGCGTGTTCGAGGAGATGGGCAGCTCGTTTGGCCGGTCGAACGACAACCAGATGGCCATCCCCTTCAGCACCTTCACCAAGCTTTACGGCAAGGGGCGGTCCATCAATGTTACCGTTAAGGCGCGTTCGACGGCGGTCTTCAAGCAAGCGCAGGATGAAGTGATCAGCTTGATGCGGCGCCTGCGCAGCCTGAAATCCGACGAACCGGACAATTTCGCCATCTGGTCGCCGGAAAACCTGATTGACGATTTCAACAAAATATACCGCTGGGTGCAGGTGGCGGCCATCGGCATTTGCAGCATTTCGCTGCTGGTGGCGGGAATCGGCATCATGAACATCATGCTGGTGTCGGTGACGGAACGCACGCGCGAGATTGGCGTGCGGCGAGCCATCGGAGCGCGCCGGGGGCAGATCCTGGCGCAATTCCTGGTCGAAGCGGTCATCCTGTCGGAACTGGGCGGAATTATCGGGATCATTGTCGGGGTGCTGCTGCCTCTGTGGGTGGCCCCGGCCATGAAGTTGCCCGTGGCCATTCCGATCTGGTCCATCTTCTTGGGGTTGGCCTTCTGCTCATTCGTGGGGATTGGTTTCGGGATGTGGCCGGCGATGCGGGCCTCGAAGCTGGATCCGGTCGAAGCGTTGCGCTATGAATAGCGATTTCCCCCGGCGGCATGGACCATTCCATGCCGCACATATTGCTGTCACGGATTGGTCCGTAACAGCCCAGGGACGCTACGAATGATCAGCATCAACCTTATGGCCATCGCCGTGGCCCTGGGGTGCGACGCCTTTTCGGTAGCCATCGGTGTGGGATCGCGCGGATTGACGGGTCGCCGAATTTTTCGGCTGGCCTTTCACTTCGCGCTTTTTCAGTTTCTAATGCCCTTGATCGGGCTGGCGATTGGCAGCGCCGCAGCGGGATTGATCGGCGAAGCGGCCAAATGGGTGGCGGCGGCGGGGCTGGCGATCATCGGCTCGCGGCTGGCCTGGGAAGCTCTGCGCCACCACCAGACGCTGACCCCCAGATCCGATCCGACGCGGGGTTGGTCGCTGGTGGTGCTGTCCGTGTCCACGTCAGTGGATGCGCTCGTGGCGGGCTTCTCGCTGGGCTTGTTGGGGATGAACGTCCTGGCCGCGTGCGGAATCATCGGCGTCATCGCGGGCGTCATGACGGTGATCGGCATGGCTCTGGGCGCAACCGCCGCGCGAGCTTTAGGCCATTGGGCGGAATTTGTGGGCGGAGTGATGCTGGTGGCGCTGGCGGTGGTGTTTGTGGTGGGGGGATAAACATATTCACCGCAGAGACACAGAGAACACAGAGAAAAAATAATAATAATTTGGTGGGGCAAACGTCACTGCTTGACGAAAACAGAGGAGGACAGGCATTCTTGCCTGTCGGCGAGGCACCTCTTCTTACGGTCAGACAAGAATGTCTGACCTCCTGCTGCGCTGCCGATTATTCACCCTGGAAGGGTGAATGGTGAGAAACGAGCGTTGACGACCTTTGGTGAGTCGAATAGAAGACTAACGATCCCACAGCAGAGCTGTGGGGCACCGGGCGGAACAATTTTTATCATTTAGGCTTAATTTCAGCTTTTTCAAGGACCTTCTGTATAGCTAAATCCAAAATCTTTTCTGCCTTAGCAAGGTTCTCAACAGCATGGCGAAAGTTTGTAGTAGATGGAACATCAAACTTGCTTACCGAATTGCACCATTTACATCTAACTTCTCGCTTTAAGTAAATATCAGAATTTCGAAGTACAATTTTCTTGTTGCAATTTGGGCATAGAATTTCTTGAGTTTCATTGTCATACGAAGGCATTTTATCTCCTTTTGAATATACCGAATATTTTTGTTTTCCTGGATTACAAGACCTACTGAAAACGACCGCTAACTAGGCGCAGATTATGACAAACCCGGCTTGCGAGCAAGCCGGGCCACTCAGCCTTACAATGATTTATCCCAAGATTTTTATAACTTCAGTATTCTCTCTTTTTCATCTTCCTTGAATACTCGTTTGATGAAATCTTCCATATCGATTGGAGCAGGAGTTTTAAATTCAGGTTCAATTACAATCTCATACGTCTCGCAATTATTTGGATCTTCGATATATATTAAACCAATTCCGAACCGACTACATTCTGCCTCGACTTCTTCACGTTCATCAGATTCATTCCAATCCGGTTTCAGATGTATTACATAGTAGCTCTTGTTAGCATACCTTTGATGTGCGGCAGTTTCATACACTCCGGTCAAAAAATTTGGATATGAGTTATGTTTCAACTCGAACGTAATTATTGTCAAGTATTCATGAGGTAGGATAAATCGAAATCTTTCTAATGTAATCAGAGTCAAGTCAGGACGAGAAAAAGTGCCACCGCCTCTCCTCTTTCCACTATCACCGGTTATTTTACAAAAAGACTTGTCAATTCCTTTGACTTTATGAAATTTGTCGGATAAATAATCAAAAAATGGTTTATAAAGGTCTTTTTCTTTCCTAAAGCTCTGCTCCATTTTTTTTATTTCATTTGTATCATTAATTGGGACGGTAACATCAATTCGAAAAACTGATCCTCCTTTGCCGCGCCCTGTCCCTATTTTATTTTCATTCTTTAATTTATCTCGAACTTCCCAGTACCTGTTCCAACTCCATCCTAGCTTTTTTTGTAAACTATTATTTCCGATAGATGTACCATCTTCTGGCACTCTTTTCAAAAATTTGTCTTCGGGCGCTAGGTTAGCCATTGTGATCTCCTAAGTTTATTGATTTAAATGGATTCTAAGAAACCAACATTTAATTTATTGAGAAAACTCGTCTTTGTCAACCCTTTTCTCCCATATTCTCTATCTCCTGTTCCAGAATCTCCCCGAACACCTCCCCGCCTTCATCCTTGAACTCCTTCACGATTGCGGCGATTTCGCGCTTTTTCATGCGCTTGATTTGCTGCTTGAAATAGTCGTTTCGTTCGCCGCCGCAACGCCATTCCACTTCCCCCGTTTCGGGGTCCACGATGCGGATTTTGGCCTGGCGCGTAAACCTGGCTTTCACCTCTAATTCGGCGATCAGGCTCTGCTTGAGGAAGACGTTCACCATCTCATTTAAGGGGAAAGTCTCGTTGTCAATAAAGTCGTAAAGATGCCAGAGCAGCATCTCCCAATACAGCAGCCGTTTGGTGGTCCAGCGGAGGTTTTTCTCCAGTTCCGAGCATCTCTCTTCCAGCCCGGCGATGCGATCATATTCGATGGGTTCGTTGGACGACATTAGGGTCTCCTTTCAAGTTTAGAAACTAATTTTTCACATTTGACTCAAAAGAAAAAAGCACATAATCCGGAGGTGTATATCCGTTAAAGTGAATACCATGATATTCCAGATGAAATAATCGGATGGTCAGGTTGAGGAATTCCTTTTCCAGATACCGGATTTCAGCTTCGAGAGATAGGACGGATGGTTCTGTCAGGTTAGGTTTATTATTAATCATAATACACCTCATGGTTAATTTTATTGATTTGAAGACAATTTATAAGCTCGACTTAAAATACTAAACTATTTTTGGCATTATTTTGCTTTTCTTTCTTCGTTGTCTCCCCTCTTGACTTCTCCGCCTTTTTTCGTTACCTTATGGCAAACGCTTAATCCCCAGGACTGAAGTCCTGGGCTAAATGACACCGTCCTTACAGGACAGGTTACAGATTTCGTCCCAAAGGGACGATCAAGGGTAGCCCAGCGTTTCAACGCTGGGCAAGGGCGGACACGACAGAGCGTGTCCCTCCGACTGGCAGGCAGGGACGCCTACCCTACTATTGGGGAGTTGGTTTTCCTTCGTCATTCTGCAATCTTCATTCTCCATTCTCCATTTTCTTTAGCCGGTAATCACTCATGAAATTCGCTGACCGTTACACCTCCCTCCCCCCCTACCTCTTCGCGGGTTTGGAACGCAAGGCCGCGCAGCTGAAGGCGCAAGGAGTGGATATCATCCACCTGGGGATCGGCGACCCGGATTTGCCGCCGCCGGATTTCTTCGTGGCGGCTCTGCACCGGCATCTAGCCGATCCCGACGCGCATCTCTACCCCACTTCGCAGGGCGATCCGCTGGTGCGCAAGAGCATCGCGCAGTGGTTCGCCGGGCGCTTCGGAGTGGACCTCGACCCCGACCGCGAAATCTGCGTTTTGATCGGCGCGAAGGAGGGGCTGGCCAACTTCTCCCGGATCGTCGCCAATCCCGGCGACCGCGTCGCCTGTCCCGATCCGGCGTATCCGGTGTACGCTCAAGGAGGCGCGCTGCTGAACGACGCCGTACCCGTCTTCTTGCCGCTGGACCCGGACAAAGGCTTTCTCCCCGATCTGCAGCAGGCTGAAGGTTGCCGGTTGGTCTTCCTGAATTACCCCAACAATCCCACCGGAGCCACCGCGCCGGAGTCGTTCTTTCAGTCTGTCGCGGACTTCACCGAGTCGCACCCGGAAACGGTGATGGTGCACGACGCGGCCTACAGTGAGATGACCTTCGGCGGGTATCAGGCTCCTTCGATTTTGCAATACACTCGACAGGCGGTGGAATTCCACTCGATGTCGAAACTGTTCAACGCCACCGGGTATCGCATCGGTTTCGCGGCGGGCAACCCGGAGTTGATCGCGGCTCTGGCAGCGTTGAAGGCGCAGCTCGATTCCGGCGCGCCGGTCTTCATCCAGCGGGCCATGGCGGACGGACTGGCCCGGTACGAGGGCGCGACGCCGCCTCCCGAAGTGCGGGCGAATTTAGCGGAGTATGAGCGTCGTCGTCTTTTGGTCGAAGAAAAGCTCGAGGCTCTGGGTTGGCGGGTGTTGCACTCGCAGGCGACGTTTTACGTCTGGGCGAAGGTGGGCGATGACGAGATGGCGGTTGTGGAGAGTGCGATGGCCAAGGGCGTCATCTTGACGCCGGGGCGCGGGTTCGGGAAGTCGGGGCAGGGGTACGTGAGGCTGGCGCTGTCGCAGCCTTATGAGAGGTTGGAGGAGGCAATGGGGAGGTTGAAAATTATCTGAACCACAGATTTCACAGATTTCACTGATTGCACTGATGATAAAAATTGCATTCTTAACGTCTTGGCGAGATCTGTTTTTACCAACCCCTAACCCCCAATCCCTAACCCCTA
Organism: Calditrichota bacterium; assembly: GCA_020051775.1. Taxonomy (GTDB): domain Bacteria; phylum Electryoneota; class B3-LCP; order B3-LCP; family B3-LCP; genus JAGVQJ01. The sequence goes on from JAGVQJ010000099.1 coordinate 7,768, forward strand.
TTTACGGATGTCCCCCTGGCCGCTTCGCCCCCTCATGACACTCCTGGCACACCGTCGAATCCGGTTTGGGTGGAACCGGGAAGCCTCCCGTCTGAGCGTGGGCTATTCCCGACCCATGGCAGGCTTCGCAGGTGACGGCCAGCAGATCGGGGCGTTCGGTTGGTTCCAGGAAACCGCCGGACTCGTTAAATCCGGTGGCGTGGCAACTCAGGCAGCGTTCGTAGACGGGGTAGGACAGCACCGACTCGGGCGCTGTGGCGTGCTCCTGCGCGAAGTCGCGGGGGTGAGGTTCACTGTGGCACTTACGGCAGAGTTCAGGCCCGGCGTAATAACTGGGCGTCTTGCGGTGCAACTCTTTCAGATCGTAGTAGTCGGATAATTGGAGCACGGTCTGATTGTGTTGAGCTTCGGCCTGCTTCTGGGGCGATAACGCCTCCGGGACTTGCCATAGATAAGCTGACATTTTGGGTTTTTCACTCCTGCTGAGATTCTGCCGCAGCTCTTCCCGCGCGGGATGATGAGCCCAGGGTTGGCCATCGGTCCAACCGGAAACGTCACTATTTTGTAGACTCAAATTCCCTGCCCTCGACCGGATTTCGATCCGTCCCAGGCAGTTGCCACTATCCCCCATCCCCAATACCACCACCCCGCCAACTTCGCGAGCGACCGGCTTCCCGGCATTCAGCCAGAGGATCAGCCGGGCGTTCGGGTTGAAGCGAACCAGAGAATCGAGTTGGTCTTCGGAGACATCGGTGATGAGAATCCCTGCCCCCAGATAGTGAAGCGGAAGCCCGTATTCTCGTCCCAGCGCCGCTAATGCGGAAGGAGACGGCAACTCGTCTTCAGCGGTGATATTGATGGCGGAATATTTCATCCGCGCCATGGTCTTTAAGAGACCGTTCGCTCGAAGACGCCATTCACGCGTTTCTCCGGACACACCTTTCGGATAACGGAACTGCCCCAGATCAACCAACAGGTCGCCGGGTCGCCGGTAGAGATCCAGAGCGCGGGCGATACGGGAAACGCCTCCAGCCAGAGGCGCACCGTAGGGTGCGACTGGCAGGTACTCTCCATGGAGACCGCCAGTGACCCAGATGACGACAGGTTGCTCTCCCGCCTCCAACCCAGGACTGAAGTCCTGGGTTACTCTGTTGCTGTCTACTGAAGTGGACATTATGTTCCCCCCCTTATTAAGGGGGGCAGGGGGGATCATTTCAGGTATCCAACCCTCCTTAAAAATCACCTTGACAGTATCATTCTGCAGTTCCACCAGCATGGGCGTGCGGCGCACGGCTTGGTCGAATTGTCGTGGCGCCACGGCATGTACGTTGAAGGGGATGCCTTCACGGCGGCGGTAGACTTCAATATTTGAGGCCGGTTGAGGCGCCAGCCCAACCAAGGGAGATAGATCATCGCGCTGATACAATCTCAAAATGTACGGCATCCAGTCGCGACACTCGTCGCAATCCGCTCTAAGGAACAGCGTAAAAGTGCGACCTTGCGCATCACGAGGGAAAGGCGATTCGGTCTGCAATTCTATAGGCCAGGGCTGGCCGATTTTCAAAAGCAGCCGAGGTGCTTCAGGGGGAAGCGGCCAGATCATGCAGGCGGTGGTGATGAATAGAACGGCGACAGTTACCAATACCGACGAGCCTACGGTGCGAAGGTTACGTTCCGGGTGGATGAAATACAACACCGTTCCTACGACTATGGCAGCCACGAGCGGAAAATGCGCCAGATGCAAGACCAATCCGAGCAACAGGGAAAGAAGATAACCCATGACGTGCCGCCGTCCGCTGAAGGAGGCCAAAAGCGCTCCCAACGCGTAAATGACCAGCATACCGCTACCTGTCCAGGAGGCGCCGGAAATAAAAGCGAACGCCGCCCAGGGATTGGCGCCTTGCAGCAAGCGATTCGAGGGTCGAAATCCAAAAATCAGCAACGCCATCGCCAACCCATTCTTGATCAAAGCCAAGATGGGATTGACCGTTTCCGGCCCCAAGCACCCACAGCGTTGCAGGTATCCGGTTGGAAGCGCAATGATTATCCCGCCTGTAAATCCCGCCAAAAGAACCAGAGACCCCCCTGCCGCATGACGGGATCCGGTCATCAACAGCATCATTCCCAGGAACATCTCCAGCGCAGGCAATATCAAGGTAAGTATAGCTTGAAAAGGCAGCGGCAGTGGCAAACCGTAGTTGGCCAATTCGTTTAGGAAGGATAGAGGGGTCAGGGATTTGGTCAGCGCAGCGGAAATGAGGAGTAGAGCGGGGGGAACCCAGAGGAGCCGGTTCAGAGGGATGCCGCGGGCGGCTGAGGAATTAAAATCAGCCGCCGTGGCTGAGGTCATAGGAAACTCTCTTCCCATTCGAGGTCTTCGATGCTGACGTCTTCGCCCTCCTCCTCATCCCATACCGGGCGGGGATTGACATAGGCGATCCAGTCCATAAAATCGCTCGCACCGTGGAATTCTTCCAGGAACCGATAAACATCGGCATCTTCGACATCAATGAAGGCGGGCGCTTCCTGGGTTCCTCGAACCAGGTGCGGGTTGACCGGCGACTCGTTCTCTTCGATCCAGTCGGCCAGCATGCGCTTCAAGGTCCACCAGTATTCGCCGAAATTGACGTATGACTCCGGGTTGGCCAGCAGACCTTCGAGAATAACGCTGAAGTCCAGCGTGGCTATGGCTTTGGTTTGAGATTGATCTTTCATAGTTTCAAAGGATGAATTTTGCCATAATTTAATGAAGTGGTAAGGGGATGTCAAGTAAAAAGGTAGTTTGATGCAGGTATGGGTTGATTTAAAGTGAGGGGTATGTGAATAAAGTTACATAATTTCCAACATTAGCCTGATAGCAACTTAGATCACCTACCATTTGACAAAAGGGGCGCCTCTCGCGAGCCGCCCCTTGCATTTTTCATTTTTATTTTAACATTGGCTGCAGGCCTACATCCCTTGCCGGATGGCCATGCCCAGGTAGAAGATGGGCAGGTAGAGCGAGATAATGATGACCAGCACCACCGATCCGATCAGCGCGATTAAAATCGGCTCGATTAGTGAGGTCAGGCGATCCACGGTGGCGTCTAACTGCTTTTCGTAGAAGTAGGCCGCCTTTTCCAGCAGTTTGTCAATTTCACCGGTTTCTTCGCCAGTGGCGGTCAACTGCACCAAGGTAGGCGGGAAGGTCTGCACTTTCTTCAAGGCTACGCTGATGGCGAAACCGTCTTTGATCAGCACCTTGGCTTCGCGGATGCCCTTTTCCACTACCTTGTTGCCCACGACCTTCTGTACCTGGGAGAGGCTGTCCAATACCGGCACTCCCGAACCCACCAGGATGCCAAAGGTTTTGGCGAACTTGTTGTAAACGGAATTCTGTGTCAGACTACCAAAGACGGGGAAATTCAGCTTGAACTTGTCAATGACCAAGCCGCCGCGTTCCGTCATCGAGGAGAGCCAGACGGCGATTACCACAAGCATAGCCAAGCTGGCAGCTAAGGGGAAGTTCTGGGAAATCAACTGCGATATCCCCACCAGAGTCCGCGTAGCCAGCGGTAGCTTGGCGCCGAACTTGGCATAAACGTCCTGGAACAGCGGCACGATATAGACCAGCAGTACCGTCACGATGGCGATCAGGAAGCATAAACTAAAGATGGGGTAGGCCATAGCGGAAATCACCTTGCGGCGGGTTTCCGAGATGGCTTCCAGATAGGCGGAAAGCTGTTCCAGGGTAACGTGCAACGAACCGGAAACTTCTCCGGCGCGCACCAGAGCAACGTACAGGTTGGAGAAGACGCCGGGGTGAACCGCCATGGCATCGGATAGCGCCAAACCCTTCTTTAAGTCGTTGCCTACCTGCGCCAGCACTTTGCGAAAGCGCTTATTCTTCTCTTCCATCATCAAGTTGCCAATGGATTTTTCGATCGTCAACCCCGCGCTGAACATGGTGGCTAACTGGCGGGTGAAAAACACCAATGTAGTCAAGGGTACGCGCGTGCGCAGCTTAAAGAAGAACAGGTTGACCTGCTCTGCGACGCTCAATCGTTCCGCCTGGAATTCGGACTTTACTTCGCGAATGGAAATGAGGTTGGTTCCTTTGCGACGCAAAGACTCCATGGCCGCTTCCAAGTTGGCGGCGCGGAGGTAATCTTCAACTCGTTTGCCCTCGGCGTCCTTGGCGGTGTAGGCGTAATTGGGCATGCAACTCTCCGATGATTAATCCCTTTAACCCGCCTCAAACATAGAGGGGTAAAAAGGAATCCAGATCCGTTATACTTCGGTAACCGTGGAACGCATGACTTCTTGAATGCTCGTGATGCCGTGCTCGATCTTGATGATACCGGCCTCGCGCAGAGATATCATGCCCTGCTTCAGCGCTTCGTCCCGGATGTCTTCCTGGTTGGCGTTATCGAACACCATGCGGCGGAGTACCTGGCGCATTTCCATCATTTCGAAGATGCCAATACGGCCGTGGTAACCCGTGCCGCGGCAATGCACGCATCCCTTGCCTCGGAAGTATTTGATGGCATGGCCGCGTTCATTATCCAGAACCAGAGCCTTTAGTTCGTCCTTGGTCGGTTCGTAGGGGATTTTGCAGTGCAGACAAATGCGGCGCACCAGACGTTGGGCCATCACCAAGTTTAAACATGAACCCACCAGAAAAGGCGCTACGCCGATGTCAATGAGACGAGTAATGGTGGAAGGAGCGTCGTTGGCATGCAAGGTGGAAAAAACCAGGTGGCCGGTCAGCGAGAATTTGACGGCGATGTCGGCGGTTTCCTCATCGCGGATTTCACCGATGAGCAATTTATCAGGGTCCTGACGCAGAATGTGGCGCAGCGCTGCGCTGAAGGTCAGGCCGATGCCGGCTTTCACCTGCACCTGGTTGATGCCGTCCAGGTGATATTCCACCGGGTCTTCTACCGTGGTCAGGTTGTCGCCGGGATTCTTGATCTCCTTCAAGGCGGCATATAGGGTTGTGGATTTACCCGATCCGGTTGGTCCGGAAATGATCAACATGCCGTAGGGCTGAATGATCCAGCGGCGAAAGATCTTCAGCATTTCCGGCTCGAAACCGAGCGTTTCCAGGGTCATGGCGAAGCCGCTCTTATCCAGAAGCCGCAGCACGGCTTTTTCACCGTTGACCGTAGGCAGGAGGCTGACGCGCACGTCCACTTCCTTGCCCGGGGCCCTGATCGTAAAGCGGCCGTCCTGGGGCAGGCGCTTCTCGGCGATGTTCAAGCGGGACAGAATCTTGATTCTGGAGATGATGCCGGAATGGGCGGTCTTGGGCGGGCTCATGACTTCTTGCAGCACGCCGTCAATACGATAGCGTATAGAAACGTGGGTGTCTTGCATCTCCACGTGGATATCTGTGGCGCGTTCTTTGATGGCTTCGGCCATCATCATGTTTAAGAGCTTGACGATGGGGGCGTCGTCAATGCCAACTTCGGTGCGGGACATATCCACCAACCCCTCCTCCTCGTTCTCCGCTTCGGCGAAGAACTGGAGGTCGCCCATCACTTCCGTGACTTCATCAGAGGTGCGAATGCGCACGTAAAGCGTTTCAATGGCGGCTAAAATTCCCGCTTTAGTGGCCAGCGCAGTTTCGATGCTGCGTCCGGTCAATTTTTGCAGTGAGTCGGTGGCGGGCAGGTCTTCAGGATTGGCCATCGCCACTTTGAGAACCGTATCGGAAGCGGCCACGGGGATCAGAACGTGTTGCTTGGCAAATGGTTCGGGTACTAAGGCAACGACGACTTCCCGTGCTTCCAGAAGCCTTTCATTGGAGATGAATTCCAGATCCAGCAACTGAGCGCGGCCTTGCGCCACTTGCTCTTCGACCACATAGCCCATGCTGATTAGAATCTGGCCCAAATCGCCTTTTTTAAATTTCTGCTCGCTTAAAGCCTTGCGAAGCTGCTCATCCGTGATCAGCCCGGCTTGTTTTAAAATCGCGCCTAACTGTTCCGGCTGTGGATTAAATGATCGTTCCATCATCTCTATTCAGTGTTGGTAGACTATTTCAGAAACGTAACTCAGATACAGGTCAATTAATTCTTGGTAGATTGAATGACCAGATAGATTGTGGCGATCTGGGCTAAGACCATGATCACATCTTTGGAGACATTCCAGTAATGAACACCGGCCTTTTCCGGGATGAAGATAGTATCCCCTACTTCGATCGTAGTGCTGCCCGGTTTGAGCCATTTCCCTGTGATTCCCTTGATGATGCGCACTTTGCGGGGATTGGCATTCCAAGAAAAACCACCGGATTTCTCAACATACCATTTATAGTTTTTGCCGGGTTCATACCCGGTGATTCCCGGCTGACCAACTTGCCCACTGACCTTCACAGTATGTGAGGTTGGAGGCACTTCTAAAATATCCTGGTCTTGCAACAGAATGTTTTGTGTCGGATCCCCCTCGACGGCAAGGCGCTGAAGATCCACGGCTACGCGACCGCTAATTTCCAGTGTCTGGACCTTGAGATACTGATATTCCTGCCAGGTCATCTCCAGTGTTCTCATCTGACGCAGGCGCTCAACCTCAGGATCAACCTGCTGTTCGCGGGAATGCCTGGTCAAGGTAGCTTCGTGCAAACTGGCTCGTGGAGTGAATCCTCCGGCAGCTTCAAGAATGTCCGTAAGGGGAGTGCCTTCAGCGCGCACCGGGTAAAACCCGGGTTTCATAACCTCTCCGCGCAGTTCGACCTGAAAGCGGGGATGATACAAATGTCGAGGCCGCACGAAGATACGGTCGTCAGCCAATAGCGGCAGCGTCAAAGACCCAGAGTCATCCAAACAGACGAAGAAAGTTTCGTAAGAAACCTGATCATCACCAAATCTTGTGATTTCCACTGAATCGCGCCGAGCCTCAGGCGTCAGACCCCCGGCCAGCAAGAGCGCTCGCTGTATATCATCGCCGGGAAGGAACTCGAAAAGTCCCTGATTGTTGACTGCGCCATAAACACCCAGAAGTCCGGCTCGGGGACTCAAGGGTGGAACCATGAGAAAATCACCATCCTGCAGGAAAGGATTGCCTTCCGGGCGACCGGCTCGCAGAAACAAGAGTAAATCTACGTTTTGGGTGCTGCCATCGCGATGGATAAGTTGCACTCGCCGGGTGGAGTAAGCCGGCACCTCGGAAATCTGGTCGTGCTCGACCATGATCTTCTCGCCCCACTCGCTCGTGCCGTATTTCTGCTGCGCTTGACGGGATTTTAGGGTGGTGGCCGGGTTATAGAATCCACCAGCTTGAGTGAGCAGACTGGCAATGCGATCAATCGGAGTAAGAATGTAAGTGCCAGGCCGGCGCACCATGCCTCCCACAGAGGCCTTAAAACTGCGCAGTTCCAGCAAAGTAACGGCCATCTGTTGGGTACGGTAGCTGCGCTGCGCCTGTGTTAAAATCTCTTGCTGTACTTCGGCGAAGACCCGGTTGCCGACCTTGAAAATGCCGATAGTCGGCAAGCGCAGGGCGCCGTCGGCAGTCACACGGGCGGATAACTCTTTATCCACCTCGCCCATGATGATCACACCGACTAAATCCCCCGGCCCCAGGCGGTAAGTGGCTGGATCAATAGGGCCTTCCAGCGCCTGGCTGGTCAAAGGGGACTTTTCACCCAACAACTGTTGCAGAGGATTTTCGGGGAACTCTTCCTCATCCGCCGGCAGCGATTCCATGAAAACCGGCTTCTCAACTTGCTGCGTCCGAGGGATTTGTGCCTGGCTCGACATTGCCAGGCAGAATCCCAAACAGAACAGGGTGACCCACGACCGGGACCCTGTTCCTGCTATGCTGTTAGACTTTCTCATGGCTTTCCTGAAACCTAACTCCCACGGTCTTTCTTGCAAAACCCCCGTGGGAACAGTCAGGTTCCACTGGCAAGGAGCGAATTTCCAAGCCTACCAAAGGTTATTTGGCCTTGAGCACCATAGTAGGCGTGCCCTGATCATCGGAATCCTGGGCCGGAATCAGACCGGAACTATATTTGTCTATCGTATCCTGCAGGACTTTAGGCATGGGGATGCCGGGATTATCAGCAGAAATTATTCTGGGAGTAATCTGGATGATCATATCAGTCTTCTTGACCTGTTCGGCGCGGTGGCGGAAAAGATTGCCGATCAGGGGAATGTCACCCAGGAAGGGGAACTTAGTTTGGGTGAGCTTGGAATTGATGCCCAGCAGGCCGGCAATGATGATGGACTGGCCATCCTTGACCCGAATGGTGGTGGTCGAAGTGCGTTTGACGACCCAGGGGATATTCTGCTCTGGACCTATAAGCTGGAATACCGAGGAGACTTCCGGTGTGATTTCCGTGGTGATGTAACCATCGGTGTTGACTGTAGGCTTGATCGCCAGCTTTATGCCAACTTCTTCTTTCTGCACCTGCACCTGACCGCCTACGCCACCCGCTGAAAGAACATAAGGAATAATGTCCACAACTTCGAGGTTGGCCTGGCGGTTGTTCATGGTGGCGAGCCGGGAATTAGCCAGCACTTCGGCGCGGTTGTTCTTCAGCAGCCAATCCAAGGTAACCATAAAGACGGTGGGTTGGCGAGCCATATAGCCGGCATCAATAAAACCGTCCACCGGGTAGAAAGCCAGCTCTTGCGGCAAGGTTTTATAGCGGGTGGGATTGGGCACTTCACGGGGGACATTGTAGCTGTTGACGCCCATTTCCGCCCATACCGTGTTGATAGTGGATAGCTTACTCCAATCCAGACCCAACTCCTCCTCATCCTCCACCGCGACTTCAATCAATTGAGCTTCCAGCATAATCTGCAGGGAAGGCTTATCCACGGCCGCGACGACCGCTTCGATTTCGCTCTTAACCTTGGGGCTGGTGATGATCAGAAGTTTATTGCCCGCTTCGTCAACCTGGATGTCGGCAGTGAAGCTACCCAACATTTTGGCGATTTCGGGAGCCGACGCGTACTGCAGCTCGATGACATAAGAGGACAAACCGGCTTCTTCCCGAAGTTTATCGGCCGGCGCTACGAGAAAAGAGGTGCCCACAATTTCATAGGAGAGACCGGCGGCGCGCACCACCAGGTTCATGGCTTGTTCAATAGGAGTATTTTTCAAGTGGACGGTGACCCGTTCTTCCTTATTGACGCCGGGACCGGTGACGATATTGTATCCGCTCTCGGAAGCCAGAATTGCCAGAATGGAAGGCAGGAAGGCGTCCTCGGCATCAATCGTGACCAGTTTTTGCAAACTGGCGGAATAGGCTCCTTGTCCCGTAGGCACAGTTCCCGGGGAGCTTTGTGCCCATCCCAAGGTGGTCGTCAGGCACAGAAGTGAACTTAAGATCACGATCAAGCGCTGCATGTGATTCTCCTAATGGTTTCAAATCCCCCCAAACCTGGGGTGGAAGATTATTCCGCAGTTCATGCCCTCAATACTGCCTACAGGAGGATGTCGGCGGGTGATGACAAGTGCTCGCGCGGATCAGAAATTAACCTCCGTGAGGGAGGTGTCCGAAGGGCTAATGGTGATGGGATTATTGCGAAAATTCCGTTCCTGCTCCAGAGTCTCCGGCGACTTTTCGGTTGTCAGCGTCAGACGTTCACCGGCGCGCGACAACACGCACTGCTGAGAACGTACTTCTGCCAGAATATAACCGTTCAAGTCGTCGCCAACTCTTAAAACATGCGAACGACCCTGAAACTTGATGATGGCGGCCGGTTTTTGCGACATTACTGTGCAGGAAAGTCGCATTTTAGTCTGTGACTCGATCGTTTCCTGATACCCCAACTGAGCCAAGAATCTACGGGCATGAATGACCAGAGTCAAATCCAGCGGATCGTGCTCGAGTTCAAATTCATAACTCAAGCGTTCTTGCAGCTCGTTTTCCAGGTTGGTGACCGTTTCGCTGAGCTGGGGATCGGCAGAACCCAGGCTCTCATGCGTCAGGGCGGCTTGATACTTGCGCACCTGCTGTCCCATGCGGTAGACATTGTAGCCTTCATAAGCCACAACGATGAGTAACAGGATGATCAGGACATTCCAGAGAAGTCGTTCGCGTTCTCGCATTCCAGCTCCGTAAATTACTGTCTCTTGATGAGCGTCAGCGTGGATATTTCCATCTCAAACAGGCGATCTTCCTGCGCCCGGTCTTTGTCTTGTCCGATGGCGGAGGCTTTACGAAAGCCGTTGTCAACCGTGAAGGATTCGACCGTTATGAGTCTTTCGGATTTCTCTAAGCGAGTGACCAATTGCCCAAATTTCTCATAGCTACATTCCACCGCCATGGCGTAGGGCGTCTTGATGTAATCAACCTGTGAGCGCCGTTTTTTCGGTTCTAGAGTGATTAGCTTGATTCCAAGTTCCTGCAAAACTTCCGTGACATAATTCAGGAAGGGCATGGAGGCGTCTTCGGCCAGAGAATCCTGGGCGGAAATGGCCAGGTTTTTTTCGATCATCTCCGATACCAGCTTCATTTCCTGATCTAAAATTTCGGCGGAGATCAACTTCTCGTTCTCAGACCGAAGGGTGCGCTCCAGGGTGCTGATCCGGGTGGGAAATTTCGAATACTCCATGTTGTGGTAGAGCCAGAAACCGCCCCCGAATACCAGAGCGATAAGCAACAGGATCAAATTCTTCTTCATACGCTCCTCATGGCTCAGGCAAACCGCTTACTTTGGATTGTTTGTCCACTCGTTTGCCGCTTTCGACAGATTTCTTGGCGGTGGCTTTGGCGGCGCCAGCGGCGGTAGTCAGAGCCGCTTTTTCAATCGAACAGGTGATGGTGATGGAGAGGATCTCTTGATCCTCGACCTTGACGCGATGTGATTCGCTGAAACGGATGTTGGTAAATTCGCGGTAAAAGAACGGCGTAGTCTTGAGCATGTCCATGAATTGGGAAACCTTGTCGAATTCCCTCTCGTCAGCCATGATCTTACTGATGGCCTTGATGCGCAACTGACGATTGCTGAATTCCAACAATGTGACCACGACGTCCTCGGGCAGGATATTCGCCAGAGCTTTCAATTTGCTGCCCCACAGGAAGCGTTCTTTCTCCATGCGCGCCAGTGTGAGTACGTCGCTCTTGGAGATATTTTTCCCGGTGCGTTGCAACTCCTCCAGGCGGCGCTCCACTTCTTTGATTTGGTCCTGCCGGGCGGTGACGACATTGCCCAGAGCCTGGTGATTGCGGTAAGTGTACAGCGAAAGCGCTCCAAAGAGCAGCAGGAAAACCAGTATGGTCAGGTTCTCGCGTCTCTTCTTCCAGCGGGCTTCCCGTTCCGCATGTCCTTCGGATTTGTTTAAATTGATGCTAAAGAGTTTTACCATACGATCACTCCGCTCGAAGAGCCAATCCGACAGCGATGGATAATTGAGTTCCTGCCTCTATGACTTTTCCACCGGTTTCCAAACCCGCGCAGGGGTCGTAAATGGATACCGGAAGATTGAATTTGTGCTTCAAGTACTCGTCCAACCCCTTGGTTACTGCTGCACCGCCGGACAGGATAATACTATGGAAGTAACTCTGTCCCGTCTCCTTGACGTAGTAGCGCAAGGAACGGTTGATCTCGTCGCCCAAGCGTTCGAAGGGGCTTTTATCTGCCAGGGCTAAGCCGGCGCCGGCGGAACTGCCAACAGCGGGCAAATCCGGCTCCATCCCCTGAGTGATTTTCACCTGCTCGGCTTCGTCGTAGGAAATGTCGAAGCGTTTCATGAGATCTTGCGTGAAGTTGTAACCGGCAATGGGGATGTCGCGGGTAAAGAACATGCTTTTACGGCCGGTTACAGACAAGTTGGTTTTACGGCAACCTACATTCAAGAAAATCAGCACGCCATCATCGGGCAAATCATTGAATTGATTGTAGGAATTGAGCATGGCCAACTGGTCTATATCAACGATGCCAGGCTTCAATTCGATATCGCGCATGGTTTCCAGATGAGTCTGGAAAAATTTGCGGGTGGCCGCAACCAGGAGCACGCGAATTTTATCGGCTTCATTGGGGTCGTCCCCCAAAATCTGGTAATCCACGATGGTTTCGCTGCCGTCCAACGGCAAATGTTTGCGCGCTTCCAACATCAGGGAGGAGTCCATGTCCTCATCCGTCATTTGCACGGATTTGATTTCCTTGGCAGCTACGGCGGGGCCGCCGATGGCGGAGGCCAGACCTTTAATCTTGCGCGGCGCCAGGCCCATCTGGTTAAAAGCGCCTAAAAGACGGGGTCCTACTACCGATTTTTTCGGTCCATCGGGATCGAACATTTCCCCCGCCGCATAAACAGGATAAACCAAGTGCGCTTTTAGACGAAATCGCTGACCGGTTTTCTCCAAAACGACGATTTTGATGCTGTGTGAGCCGATATCCAGCCCCACGTGCTGCAGGCTTCCGAGTCTGATCATGGTTTCTTTGGTCGGGTCGTTAGAGCCGCTGATAATTATCTTTATTTTCGGGTAATAATGGCTGGTTGCGCCGATGATAAACCGGCCATCAAGAGGGCAGGATCAAAAAAAAGCCAGAGCAGATCAAGGACTCTAAAACAGCCTCGATCCTCCGGCCGTATTTATGCAAAAAGCGAAGCTTTCAGGTGAGAATGTGGTGCAGTTCAAGCCTAATTGGATGCGCTGAAGGAATACTGATAATTTCACCGATTCCCCCAGCTTACGATTTCATAAGCGGCAGCTCCAGAGGCGTCCGTAGCCGCGATGAAATAAGGTGGGGCCGTCTGATTCAGGCGCGGGTCGTAATAATAATGCTTGCCATACCCGGTGTCTCCGTGAGTGGAGCGATGCACATAACCGCGCCGGTATTGAGTGACGGCGCCATGCAGGATGATATCCCCGCGGTGATCGGGACTGGGACCTTGGTAACCGGTAGAGTACTCCCAGAAATAGGTATCGTTTTGATCTTCGAAGGTAAAACTTTCTCCCAAAGCCACAAGCGCGCCGGTGATGATGATGCTTTTTCGGTTCATGTTAGTCTGGCTCTGCCAGGAACCGGTCATACCGCAGTTGTCGCGACCGTTCTCAGGAGTGTTGCCGATGACAATATCCCCCTCGGAGATAACTCCGATCATATCCGTGATGGTAGGACTGAAAGTGCCGTTATAAGGGCTGGAACTGGCATAGCGAAGATCGTCCATAAGGCGAATGCATTGGTAGCCAGTGTCGGCAGTCTGATGGCTACCGTGCGCCCCCACCGTGACGGTGCCGCGTACCAATCCTTGCAGTTCCAGGTAACCATCTACGAAAATAGCCTGCCAATTGGGGACGCCCCCGACCGCAACGACGGTATCGGAAAAGGGATAACCCATCGGCCATCTGTACATGATCCAACCGGTGGTGCTGAAGACCAGACGGTGGGCATAATAGCCGTTGAAATCAACGAAGAAGGTACCGCTGGAGGCTGCTGCGTTGCGGACGTCTTCAGCCGTGGTTGGCAGTTGAATTTCCCGATAATTGAACATGGGAGGATATGCGAAATAGGGATTGGCGCCGTTAAAATAGGTAAAAATGGGAGCAGTGGTGCTGACGTGATCCAGGAAAATAGGCTGCCCGTTCAAGCCCTGCATGGCAATGGTGTCGTTGGAATGCACCCAACCGTTTAGAGTATCCAGATACCAAAACTTGATGGCTTCACCAAAAACGGTTGTCTCGATATTCGTCAAATAGAGAAAATTGGACAGGTTGAGCAGCTTGACGGTCATTTTAGTTTCATCAGTGACCGTCACGGTGTTGCTCTCATAATCCAAAAAATCCACCTTACCGACAGAACGGACATAAACATAATTAAAATCGTTCAATCCCGTTCCGCCCGAATTCAGGCTGATACCTTTCGCGGTGACCTCGGCCGTGGCGATAGGCTGATTATTGGCGTTGGTGATGGTTTCCGTACCGATGGCATATTCGATACCGCCTGTGGGCACTGCAGAAGGCTGCATGTGGCGCAAGTAATCGTAACCCAGATCCATAATCCCTGCATGTGCGGCGTAGTAAGCCTGGAGTTTGTGCTTTTCGTAACGAGCCTCCCAACTCTCATCTGCACCCCACTTCATGAAGGCCAACCCGGTGAAGACCAGCAGTCCAATCATAATAATAGCCAGAATGGGGAAACTTCCCTCTTCGCGCCATAGATCTTTCCACGCTTTCATGACTGTCTCCTATCCTGCAATTATTCAACTGTCAGGCCGTAGTTTCGCATGAAACCGGAAATAACATACTTTTTTTCCAGGTCGTAATTACGATTGACGACGTTATTAGGCTCTTCTACCTGGCGGGGTCGTTGGTAATGGATGGAAAAATGAACGCGGGCCATGGGATAGCTGAAGGCATAAGATCTCCCCAGCTCCTGATAGGGCCCTTCCCAGCCGAAATCGGTAAAAATAAATCTGTGCTTATTGTTCCACCCTTGTGGAGGAAATCCGGGATCCAACTTCTGTGAGGCGGTATTGCTAATAGCGCGGTAAATACCTGAAGTTGGACGCGCTGAATACTGATAAATAGTTGAGTCTACAAAGGGGCTGTAGGGATCAGAGAAATCGAAATTGACCACCGACATCCAGAATGCCCCCAGACCATACTGGGGGGGATTCGGCCCGATATTGTGGGCATTTTCAAAGGCTTCATGGAAATGCGAGGCGACATCATTAGCGTACTGATCCATGACTCGGATAGCCCAGGCTCGCGTCATCCATTCACGAAAGGCAATCAGGGTGATGGTCAACCCCAGGAATACGACCGTCAGCATCACCACCGAGAGCGTGGCTTCCATGTAATTCCAGCCTTCGTCGCGGCGCAGGCCGCGTTTCAAGCTGAAAAACTTGCGCCGAGACACCGATTCCGATTTCACTTTTTCGGGATTATCCACCGATGCCTCCGGGAACTGCGTAAGTTGTAAAGGAAACTTCATTCCCTAACGTCCGTTTGAACGATTTACCGTCCGGTTCGTCCCATTCCGCCCAGACGGTAACAACATAAAAAGCTGGAAGCGCCGGCGTGGTCAGGGAGGGTTGGTAAACACCTCGAGCGACGATGGGATCATAAAAAAATCGCACCTGGATGGGTTTTGGGCCATCTGGATCGAGAATCGTCGTGCGGTAAAAGACCCCACCACTACCCATCAATTCCTGGGCGTTGGGCATGTCCTGGCTGGCGAGATAGATTCGGCCCACCCAATACTCAACCTCTTGCTCCACCATGCGCGCCACCTGCTGACGGTGCATGTCCGTCTTCATGGATCCGTTGGCGAAGAAGAGCGAGTAGGTCGTTCCTACCACCGCGGCCGACACCATCGCAATCGTGGCCATCACCTCGATGAAGGTAGTGCCGCGATCGTCATGCCTTAATTTTCGTAGAATATTTGCCAGCTTCAAACTTTACCCCCGCACGTTTGCGGACAACGGCGATCTTTCATCCCACGAGGAACGATCTAACCGGCCAAGTTCACATCAAACAGCTTGGGATTTTCGGCTACGTGTGCTGCAAGTTCGCGATCAATTTCGCCTTTGTGCAGTAGCCGCATCAAATCCTGATCCAAAGACTGCATCCCGGATTTGCCTCCTGATTGTATTACGGAGGGAATCTGGTAAATTTTGTCTTCGCGGATCAAGTTTCGCACCGCAGTGGAGGCGACCATGACTTCCAAAGCTGCTACGCGCCCGCTGCCATCCTTCAGAGGCAGCAACTTCTGAGCCACCACAGCTTCCAAGGATTCTGCCAGCATGGATCGCACTTGCGTCTTCTGCGATGAAGGGAAGATGTCAATAATGCGGTCAATGGTTTTGGCAGCGCTGGAAGTATGCAACGTGGCCAGCACCAGGTGCCCGGTTTCAGCGGCCGTCAACGCCAAAGCGATGGTTTCCAAGTCGCGCATTTCACCCACCAGGATCACGTCCGGGTCTTCGCGCAAAGCGGCGCGAAGGGCATTGGCGAAGGAGTGCGTGTTGGCGCCCAGCTCTCTCTGGTTGATTAAGCAGTTGCGGCTTTCATGGAAGAACTCCACAGGGTCTTCGATGGTGATGATGTGGAGTTCCTTGTATTCATTGATGTAATCCACCATCGTGGCCAGGGTGGTGGATTTACCGCTGCCGGTAGGCCCAGTCAGAAGCACCAGGCCGCGATCACGCATGGCCAGATCCTTCATGATGGCCGGCAAACCCAGCTCTTCAAAGGAGCGGATTTCGGCGGGGATGGTGCGGAATACCGCCGACATCCCTTGAATTTGCTGGAACACATTCACGCGGAAACGGGCGATGGTTTCCAACTTCCAGGAGAAGTCAATCTCTTTGACCTCTTCGAAGCGCTCCTGCTGTGGCTGACTTAAGATGGCGAAAATCAACCTCTCCATGAGCTCTTGTGTCATGTGAGGCAGCGACAGCTTCCTCATGCGGCCGTGCACCCGGATCATGGGGATGGACCCCGTGGCCAGATGCAGATCGGACGCGCCTTGGTCAACCGCGAAGTGCAGAAGCTGATTGATGTCTTTGATATCCAAAGTCTATCCGCCTTGTCGGTTGTTTATTCGCCGGAATTGTCCGAAGGCAGTCCGTAGCCGGTAAACTTGCCGGTTTGCACGTCGTAGATCACGACTTGGCCGGCGCCGCCCTTCATACGTTCCGTAGAGGTGCCCATGATCTGTTCCAAGTTGTTGGGATTGCCCACAATCTGAAACTCCCACTGATCCATGGTGGCGCGGTCAATTTCCAGGTATTCTTGTTGTTGCAGGATGTTCAGGTCAACCGGATACTGTCCGGCGTCCTGGCGATACATCTTGCAGGCATTGTAAATAGCGCCGATAGTGGCCTGAGGGTCGGAGGCGCGGGCGCCTTCAACATACTGGATATAAATGGGTACAGAAATGGCCGCCAGAATGGCCACAATCACCACCACGATCAGTACTTCGATCAGGGTGAAGCCTTCGTCCTTCTTGAAGAACCTTTTCAGCATGTTCACTCCTTGCTTGTGCCCTTTGGACTTGGGGGAATCATTTCAATTTCAACCAATCATATATAATATAAGACATTTTTCCCTGAATGCAATAACTGATTTCATAAATTCTACAATTTCCCCAGTGCGAAAAATACAATAATATGGAGTTCGTATCGTTCGAGTAAAGGCAAGATGTATACCAAAAAAGAGCCGCTATTATTGCGACTCTTTCAGGATTACCCAACGATTGATGCTGCAAAGCCTACACCAGATCGCGCAAGGGATGCACTTATCGGCGCAAAGCTTTAAGCATCTGCCATAATCCCCAGCAGAGTATTACCCCTCCTACCCCCAAATTCACCAACATCATCGAGCTGCCGGCGGGAAACTGTGACAACCAATCCGAGGCGGGCAAGTTATTCAGATCGGTGAAGCTCTTCAACAGGTCGGCCTGCAGCAAGTGATCAGTAACCCACTTTTTCAAGCCGCCTAAATAGGGATTGGCGAACATGCCAAGGAACAAACCCACCAAGATAACGGCCACTCCCATACCCAGGGCCCAGAGCCATTCCGGCAGGGTGCGGACGGATTCTATGGAATCCAAATCCTGCAGAACCATCACTCGCAACTGAGGCGGCGCCTGCAGCGGTATCGCTGCATGCAGCAGATCGCCTAAACGGCGTTCCTGGTCCAGAATCGCGCGGCAGGTAGGGCATTTCGCGATATGCGCTTCCAATTCCGGGCGTTGTGGCACAGGCACGTCACCGTTCAGATAATCTTCAATGATTTGCAATGGGGGACATTTCATGAGGCTTTGTCCCTGATTTCATGAGGCGGCCTGCCACCGGCTTCCAACCGATCGGCTTGGTCGCGCAGTTTTTCCCGGGCCCTGAATAGGTACGCTTTAATCGTCCCCACGGGTCTACCGGTAATGTGGGCAATTTCGTTTAAGTCCAAGCCTTGTAAGTAATGTAATACCACGATGCTGCGATACAAGGGCGGAAGCCCCTGCAATAATCTCTCGATTAAATCCTGTTTTTCCAGCGCCCGGTCAAAAGAAGATGAATCGGTGGAACTCCTGATTTCGTCCATGTCGGCAGATGGCATACTATCTGCGGGAATACCCCGACGACGCAATTCGCTGTAGCAGCAGTTCAGGGTGATGCGATAAAGCCAACTGGAGAATTTACTGTTTCCCTGGAAGCCGGAAAGGGCACGCCAGGCGCGCACGAAAGCATCCTGAGCTGCGTCCAGAGCGCGGTTGGGATCACCCAGGGTGCGACAGGCCAAGGTGTAAACCTGATCCTGATAGCGCTCCACCAGCCGACCATAGGCATGCGAATCCCCCCGCTTCGCCTGTCCAATCAGATCCTCATCGGAATTTATCTTCGATTCGACGGCCATTCACTTATAAGACTAAGAAAATAGGCTTCCGGTTACAGGCGCCAGAATAATTCATGGTGGAATTTTTAGGGAGACGACAAAAATCGCTTGACATTGCCAGATTATTTTTGTACTTTAAAGGACATGCCAATTATCTTTCCCTATATAATAATGGAATACCGGACAAGGCGCAAGGACAATCCCAAATGATTGCCGTCTGTGTTATAAACGACGAGAATGCAGGTACAAGTGTTGGCGGCCGCCTCTGGTGCTACTTCAGTGCTGAAACAGCTAAAATATCCCGATCAGAACACTACCTAGAATAGATGCGACGACACTGAAAACTAAAGTTGTCACCCCAAGGAGGAGAGATGCGAAACAGTTTACGTATGCTGATGCTTTGTGGCTTGATGGGAATTCTGTTGGCGCTGCCTATGGCGGTTCAGTCCGCCATGAATGAGGACGAAGCCATAGCGCGCATTGAGCAGAATGTGCTGCCTCAGGGCAAGGATCAGGTCGTGTTAAAGATCTGGGGGCCGATTCCCGCCGGTACTAAAATTCGCGGCACCAAGGAGCTGGTCATGGTGGCGCCGGCACAAGGGTACGCGGTGTACATTGACGATTACCCTACCGCCAACCTGTTTCACCCGGTGCGTTACGCCTTCGTTGCCAGCGTTACCGGCGCGGTTTCAGTCATGGCTGCAATGAGCCCGCCTTTGAACGAATCGGAATACCAGATGATCAGCACCGCTATCGGCGATAAACTGATGGCGGCAACCAACGTGATCGCCGCCCCGGCTCCGGCACTGCCTCAACCCTACACCACCACTCGCGGCGAGCGCTGGGCGGTGTTGATGAACGGCGGTTATAACTCCGGCAACAACCACATCCGTTACTGGAACGACCTCTCCAATATTTATGCCGCCTTGGATAGTGTTTACGGCTATCAGGACGACCATATCATCGTGCTCTGTTCGGATGGCACCAATCCAGCCCCGGACCAATCGAACGGACAGAATTCACCCCCTGACCTGGATGGCGACGGCGACGCGGACATCATGTACCCGTGTCTGTTGGCTAATGTTGATCAAGTCTTCGGCTGGCTGGCCAATAATCTGTCGAACGGCGATCAACTGTTTGTTTTCACAACCGATCACGGCAGCCCGGTCAGCGGTTGGGACGTCGTCGAAAATCTCTGGAATATGGAGGAACTTACCGATGACCATTTTGCGCTGTTGATCGGGGCACTGCCGGAAGGCGTGATCGTCACTTACACATTGGAGCCCTGCAATTCCGGCGGCTTTATGGATGACTTGATCGTGCCGACCCTGGCGCCCATCGTCGGCTCTTCCGCCTGCGCTTATAATGAATCCTCGTGGGCTATGCCGCCCAATTACATCTACGATACCTACGTGTTTCACTGGACGGCGGCCGTCAAGGGTATTGATGGCTTCGGAGTCCCGGTCAACGCGGATTACAACGGCGACGGCCGGGTGACATTCGATGAGGCCTTCCGCTATGCTGAAGACCATGATCAATCAAATGAGACGCCACAGTATGGTGAATCACCGGTGGGATTGGGCGCGCAAACTTCGCTCTGGCCGCAAGCGGCGGCTCTGGCGCCGGCTGCCCCATCGAATTTCACCGTAAGCCCAAATCAGGCGCAGCTCATGGCCACTCTGCAATGGACTAACCCCACTCTGACGTTCAACGGTCAGCCGCTGACCTCAATTGATCGCGTCGTCATCAAGCGAAATGGCGTGGCAGTAGACAGCCTGACCAGCATGACGCCCGGTCAAAATGTCTCCTACAATAATAACGTACCGTCAGCCGACAGCTACAACTATTCCATCTATGCCATCAACGCTGCGGGCAACGGCGTCTCTACGAGCGCTGTCGCCTGGATCGGTCTGGACACCCCCGGTCCGGTCACCAGCTTGACAGGTTCTGGTGTGGGCACCACGCTGGTCGCCAATCTCTCCTGGGTCAATCCATTGGTTGGAGCACACAACGGTTACTGGCCGGTCGGCACCATCAGTGGATACGTCATTCATCGTTACGGACCCAGCCAGACGACCATCAACCTGACCGGTCTTCAGACTGCTTTTACGGACAATGATATACCGGTGCAGGGTTGGTATCACTATGGTGTGATCCCTGTTGATGCTTCCGGCAATGGCCCCGAAACCATGACGGCAAACTTCTACGTTGGTCCGCCGGAATTTGCCCAGATCCCCTATAACTGGGTGGAAATCGCTGGTATCGGAACCAACTCCGGCCTGACCAACGACGACCAGAATTTAGGCCCGTTCAACCTCGGTTTCAGCTTTCCATGGTATAATGGCGCCACTTACAATCAAGTCCGGATTTGCTCCAACGGCTGGATTTCATTCAGCTCTACCATCACCGCCTTCACCAATACAGTGCTACCCAACAGCAGTCTGACAGCGGCGCCCGCCAACGGCATCTGCGCCCTCTGGGACGACCTCTATCCGCCCGGCCCGCCGGTGGGTCAGGTTCTTTACTACTATGATGCCGCCAACTCTCGCTTCATCGTGGAGTGGAATGACGTCATGAGCTACACCTCGCCGCGCACACCGCAGAAATTTGAGATCATCCTTTATCCCAGCGGCCAGATTGACTTCATGTACCACACTCTCCAGGCTCCCTGCCTCAACAGCAGCACAGTGGGCATTCAGAATGCCACCGGTACGGTTGGCGTCCAGGTGACTTTCAACGGTTCCGGGCCGCTGGAACCGGCTAGCAATACGGGCATTCGCATCTTCTCGGTCTCCGCGCCCAATACTAATGTGGACGTGACCCTCACGCCGGTGGCACCACCGATCATCATTCCGGCCTCCGGCGGCTCCTTCCAGTTCAATGCCACGGTGGCCAACAATGGCACCTCACCCGCCTCGTTCGGCGCCTGGATCATGCAGCAGATCCCGGATCTGACCTGGCAAGGGCCGATGCTGGGACCGGTTCCCTTGACTCTTCCCGCCACCACGACGGTCACGCGTTTGCGCACCCAAAACGTTCCCGCATCAGCCCCGACCGGACTTTACACCTATCGCGGCTATGTGGGCGTCTACCCGGCCACCAAGTGGGATTCCAGCAGCTTCACTTATACCAAGTCCGCAACCGGCAACGGGCCGATTGTCAACACTTGGGAAAATTGGGGCGAAAGTTTCGCACCTTACGAAGACCTGCCGATTGGTGGGGAGATCATCCCTACAACCTGCGGTCTGAACCAGAACAGCCCCAATCCATTCAATCCCGTAACTGCGATCAACTATCAACTCTCGACCAACAGCCAGGTCAGCCTGCAGGTTTTCGACATCGGCGGCAGGTTAGTGGCTACCTTGGTGGACGGATGGCAGGAAGCGGGATCGCATCAAGTCACCTTCGATGGATCGCGATTAGCGTCCGGTTTGTATCTGGTAAGAATGCAAGCAGGCGAGTTTAATGCTACGAAGAAGATGATGTTAGTGAAATAGTCTCAAGCCAAACGTATGGCGTCAGGTCCTCCGGTTTTTACCGGAGGACCTGACGCATTGATATGTTCTTTCAATTCCATGACCATTCTTTGCTTCAGGCACGGAGACGCGATGCAGTACCTAAGAATCCTAAGAATTTGGATTGCCCAACTAATCAGTTGTATATTCCTGATTTTAAGCGCGTTCACCTCACCATCATGGGCAGACATGACCCCGGCTCAAGCTGTTGATCATGCGGCCCAAAGCCTTCTTCCCGGCGGTCGCGACACAGTAGTAATCAAGGTGTGGGGCCTTCTCCCGCCCGGCGCTGAAATCCGCTCCACCTCCGGGTTGGTTATGATCACTCCAGCTCCCGGATTCTCGGTCTACATTGACGACCATCCCACCGCCAACCTGTTTCACCCCGTGCGTTATGCCTTTGTAGATGCCGCCTCGGAACAAGTTTCCTGGGTAGACTCACAATATCCCCCAGCGAACGAGGAACAATACCACCACATCAGCACTGCCATAGGGGAAAAACTGTTGGCTACTCCCAATGTTCGTCCTCTCAATATCAACTCCAAGCCGCCACCTCCTACGCGCGGCGACCGCTGGGCGGTATTGATGAACGGCGGATTCAACCAGAGCAACAATCATGTGCGGTATTGGAACGATCTCGCCTTCATCTACTGCACCTTGACTCAAATTTACAGCTACAGCGATGACCACATCCTCGCGCTCTGTTCGGATGGACAGAATCCCGGACCCGATCAGTCGAATGGGCAGAGTTCCAACCCCGACCTGGATCGAGACGGCGATGCCGATATCATGTATTCCTGCGTGTTGAGCAACGTGGATTATGTTTTCAGCCAGTTATCCCTGCAAATGGATCCCGGCGACCAACTCTTTATATTCACCACAGATCACGGCAGCTCTTCGGGCGGCTGGAATGCCTCGCAGAATTTGTGGAACACGGAAATCCTCACAGACGCACATTTCGCCTCGCTCTTAGCAGCACTACCCACCGAAGTGACCATCGTCTGCACTTTTGAACCATGTTACTCCGGCGGTTTTCTGGACAATGTGGTGACAGTGCCGGGGCCAGTCGTGGCCTCCTCCGCTTGCGCCTACAACCAATTGAGTTATGCCACCTCTAACTTGCAATACGACGAATACGTTTTCCACTGGACCGCCGCTGTTAATGGACACGACGCCTATGGTGTCGAAGCGGATGCTGATTATAATGATGACAGCATCGTCACCATGGATGAAGCCTACCTTTATGCGCATGATCACGACAACCAAAATGAGGATCCACAATACGCTGATGAACCTTCGAATGTGGGGATGGGCATATCTTTACGGGCGTCAGCGGCACAAGCTCTATTGCTGATTTGTGATCAATATATTGACGATGTCGGTGGCAATAACAATGGCATGGCCGATCCGGGTGAAGACATCCTCATGCGGATTTCCCTGTATAACGTCGGCACTACTATGGCCACGGGCGTTGTGGGTACTCTCTACACTTCCGATCCTTACGCCACTATCACACAGAATATGGCTGTCTGGCCTAACTTGGCCCATCTGCAACAGGCTATGGGTTTTCCTGAATATTTGATGACGATCAGTCCGCAATGCCCCATTGGGCATGTGGTTTCATGCAGCCTGCACGTCACCGCCGATAGTGGTTACGTGACCAGTCTATCAACCTCTTTCATGGTCGGCAGCAATCAAGCTTTGCCGACCGGGCCCGACGCTTACGGGTATCGCGCCTGGGACGACATGGATGGCGGGGAAGCGCACGATTACGCCTGGATGGAAATCGCCCCTCAGCACGGTGGATTGGGAAACGCATTGAACTGGATGAATCCCGATGACGGCACACAGACTGTAAATCTGCCTTTTACCTTCCGATATTACGGTCAGAACTTCACTCAACTTTCCGTTTGCACCAATGGCTGGGCAGCCCTGGGAGCGACAACCACTACCGATTACACGAATAGCGGCATCCCCAACAGCGACGGCCCGCCTAATATGCTGGCGTTGTTTTGGCGAGACTTGCACGCCGGCTACGGTGGATCCCAGATTGCCACTTATTTCAATGCCTCGCAGCATTATTTCGTGGTCGAGTATGATAGTGTGGCCTTGTACGCCGCCCAAACGAACCGACAGACCTTTGAAGTCATCTTCTATGATCCCAACTGGTATCCTACCAGCACCGGGGACGGGGTTATCGTGGTGCAGTACAAGCGGGTAACCGACGCTTCCACGGCGACGTTTGGAATTGAAAACCAGACTGAAACGATTGGACTCCAATATGGTTTTAATGGTCTGTGGGATGTGCATGCTTCCTGGGTACAGAACTATCGTACCATCACCTTCTCCACCAATGTCATCGGAACTCCGGGAGCGGTGGACATTACGCTCACTCCGCAGAATCCGCCTATTGTCATCCCGGCTGCGGGAGGATCCTTCAACTACTTTGTGGTGTTAACCAACAATGGCGCCTCACCGACTACTTTCAGCGCTTGGGTAATGCAATATACGCCTCAAGGTACGTGGCAAGGGCCGATGCTGGGGCCGATCAATTTAACCCTCCCGGGTGGTGTAAGCATAACTCGACTGCGTACTCAGTCCGTTCCCGGCACAGCGCCTGCCGGAACTTATGTCTACCGTGGTTATGTGGGGATGTACAGCGCGACCAAATGGGACAGTTCCAGTTTCACCTACTACAAGCTGGAATCTGGCGGTTGGAGTCCCGGGCCGGGCGATTGGTCCAACTGCGGGGAGAGTTTCGCGCCGTACGAAGTGGCGATGACCACCGGGGGGGAAAGACTCACCGGTCATGGCTTGAATGAGTGTCAACCCAACCCGTTCAATGCGGTCACAGCCATTAACTACCAGCTCTGGGCCAATAGCCAAGTCTGCTTACAGGTGTATGATCTCGGCGGGAGGTTGGTCGCAACTTTAGCCGACGGTTGGCAGGAAGCCGGTGAGTACCGGGTGACTTTCGATGGATCACGGCTGGCGTCGGGGCTGTATTTCGTGAGAATGCAGACGGGGGATTACAGCGCGGTGAAGAAAATGATGCTGCTGAAATAGGGCTTAACCCATGCCCCCGAGCAGCGAAAACAGCAACAAACCCAGGACAATCAGCGTGATAACAATATAAATAGGATCACGCTGTAAAACGAAAACCAGGACCGATAACAACACCCGGGCAATGGGCGTGGCGATCAACAGCAACAAGCCCAATTGCATGAATTCGCGGCTGTGTAAGTGCCCGGCCCCGGAAATGATTTCGCCCAAATTATGAAGGCCCGCCGCTTCGCCGCGGAACACCCTGAAATTCACCGCGTCTTTCCCCTGTTCCGTTAGGAAAAGCGCTCCTCCGGTCAAAACCACAATTGCTGCTAGAATGACTCCGACCCGCAGCAGATCTCCTATTATACGGTCAAATTTGCGTTCCTCAACTTCGATCCGCGACATCAAATCCTCCCCGACAAGCCGTTGTATAACATTTCCACCGCCAGAACCAGAATGACTGCGCCGAATACCAGCCTAAGCCCTCGCGCCGGTGCTCGAGCCAGAACACGCGCGCCCAAGGTGGCTCCGACCAACACACCCAACATGACCGGCATAGCCAGCCCCGGGTCAATGTAGCCTTTATGCAGGTATACACCGGCGCCGGCAGCCGCCGTGACGCCAATCATGAAGTTGCTGGTTGTAGTGGATACTTTAAAAGGCAAGCGCATCACCTGATCCATAGCCAGCACCTTCATAGCTCCCGATCCGATACCCAGCAAGCCCGAGAGCACCCCCGCCAGGATCATCAAGGCAAATCCCCCCAGTATGCGATGCACATGGTAAAACTTGACACCTTCCGGGGTGGGGTAGGATGAATCCAGGCGGAGGATTCCCGCCAGACGACTGGGGCGGTAATCCGTGGTATGATCTCGGCGTGGGAGAGCAGATTGGAAGGCTGAATACGCCAGCATCAAGCCGAAGATAATGGCAATTAACGAAGGTGACACACAGCAGGCCATCGCCGCCCCGAACAGCGCCCCTATAGTGGTCGCGATTTCTAAGAACATCCCGGCGCGGATATTGCTGAAACCCTCCCGCACATACGCCGCGGCGGCTCCCGAAGAGGTGGCGATGACCGACACCAAAGATGCTCCCACAGCGTAACGCACGTCCACTCCGAAGCCCAGCGTCAGCAGCGGCACGATGACGACGCCTCCCCCCAATCCGGTCAACGCGCCCAGAAAACCCGCCAGCAGAGATCCCAAACCAGTGAGTAGTGAAAATTCCAGGATAGTCATGATTATTCCACTATTTGTGGATGTTATACGAAGCAAATGAAAAAGTAATAATAGCCAAGAAGTGTAACTTTCCCTATTTTAAAGCGTCTATAATATAAAAGCACTGCCGGGACTGCCTGGAGTTCCGGTTAATCATCAGCCAGGGTCGCTGCTTTTGATGAACTGGGAAACGGTCTACCGAAATCATTCGCCGGGCGTATACCAATATTGCCTGAGCCTGGTGCGGCATACGCCCGAAGCCGAAGATCTGTTGCAAGAGACGTTCGTGCGAGCCATGCGATCAGCTTCCGGCTTGCAACAACCGGACAAGGTGCGTTCCTGGCTGTTGGCTATAGCCCGCAACCTGTTTTTAGACGCCTGTAAAAAGCGATCGCGGCACGGCCAGGTAGATCTGGAAACAGCAGAATCGTCCGTTGCTGATGACCGTCCCGATGAAGCTCTGTTGCGTGATGATTTCTCGAGCTTGTTGCAGCGCATTCTGGCCGGACTGCCGGAAGCTTACCAGACCGCCTTCACCCTGGGGATCGTGCAAAAAATAAATTACCGGGAGATTGGCGAAATCACCGGTTGGTCGGCCGCCACAGTAAAAATCAATATCTATCGGGCGCGACAAAAAGTTGCTGCTGCGCTAAAGCCCTATGAGAGGTAATTTCATGGACAGTTGCGAAATTTACCAAATAAATTTATCGGCGATGATGGACGGCGAATTGACCGGGGAAGCACTGGCCGACACCATCCGTCATCTGGCCGGTTGCAAAGGCTGCATGAAGGAGTTCGAATCTTTCCAGTCGTTGCAGAAACGGGTCAACCATGAGCTCCCGGCACCCAACGTGCCCGCCAAGCTATGGAAAACCATTTCCCGCGAGAGCGGGATAAGCGTTCCGACAGTTACGCGGCGCTTAAACTCTCCCGTGATGAAAGTAATGCGTATGGCGGCGGTTATCATGGTTTGTTTTGGTTTGGGTTACGCGCTTTCCAAACCCGTTTTCCACCTGCAGAAGCCGGACCCCAGATCACCCATCGTGCTGGCCAGTTCGCCGGGGTCTATGACCGAGGATCGCTTCCTGGAACTGACGCGCGAGTTGCTGACGGCCGATCCGGCCTACCATCGCAAGATGTACCTGATTTTAAGTCTGCTGGTGGATCGCTTCGGCGACGCCGGATTGCAATCGTTGAAAGAATCCCAAACTCCCGCGACTGCCACTCCCCTGTTGGATGGCGGCCGGCAGGTTGAAACATATAAATTTTAAAACTATCGGTTGGAGACTACGATGAGACACGCAAGCTACGTCTTGATGGCAATAGCAATTGCAGCGTTTGGCGCTGCCTCGGTTTTCGCCGGAAACAATGACGGCTGGATTTACGGAACAATTACCGCAAGAGACGGCGAG
This sequence comes from Calditrichota bacterium, assembly GCA_020051775.1. GTDB lineage: Bacteria > Electryoneota > B3-LCP > B3-LCP > B3-LCP > JAGVQJ01. The sequence continues at coordinate 35,240 of JAGVQJ010000099.1, forward strand.
ACTTACACAGGAATCATGCGTTGGGGAACCCAAGAATGCTTCTGGGACGATCTCTTTAACGCCACCAAGGATGATAATCCCTGGGCGCGCTACGCTTCCGACTTTGAAACTCGCCATGAGATCAGTCAAGAACGGATCCGGATTTTCGGCATGACGATCACGGAATTCAATCATGGCGGTGGATACGAACACATGTTCGTGTCGCGGTTCGGGGATATCAAAAGCATTGATGTGGGTCGCCGAGGTCAAGCCACCATCTTGATGAAGAACGGCACCGAATATGAGGTGTCTGGTTCGGGCGACGTGGGCGAAACCATCCGGATCACCGACAATAACCTGGATAAGATCAAGCTCAATTGGGAGGAAATTCGTAAAATCGAATTTATGCCCGCACCCGCAAACCTGAAAATCGAAGATGAATACCGCTTGAAAGGAAAAGTAATCACCGACGAAATGGAATTTCACGGGTACATCATGTGGGACGCTGAAGAGTGCCTGTCCTCCGACGTTTTGGATGGCGAAACCGAGACCGGCGACGTGGAATTGAAGTTCGGCAACATCCGCTCCATCAAGCGTCAGAGCAGCCAATCCTGCGTGGCGACCTTGAAACAGGGCAAAGAGTACGAACTGCGCGGCACCAATGACGTGGATAATTCCAATCGCGGCATTTATGTCGAAGATGAACGTTATGGAAAAATCCAGGTGGGCTGGGATCAGTTGCGCGAAGTGATTTATGAAGACAATGACGGTACTACGGGAAGATCCTATGACAGTTACGGTTCAGCCAAACCTTTGGAAGGAACTATCAGCGCTTGGGGGAACAAAGAGTACAAGGGCCGTATTGTGTTCGATCTGGATGAAGAACAGACCTGCGACATCCTGCAGGGCAAATTGGATGAGATGGAGTTCAACATCCCCTTCGGCAAAATCGTTTCCATCACTCCGCGAGGGCGGCATTCCAGCGAGGTGGAACTGGTCGGCGGGGAGAAATTGAGATTGGAAGATTCCCAGGACGTCAGCGCCAGCAACTATGGTCTCCTAATATTCAAAAGCCAGGATGACCGCGATCCGGAAACGGTCATTTGGGAGGATATAGAAAAAATTACGCTGACGCGATGATTATACCAGTTCGATAATCCTACAGATTATCGTGAGGGCATGGATCTAGCAAGAAAGGGCGGTGTGATGCGCCGCCCTTTCTTGTTCTTGAGATTTAAGACTTGAGACTCTTTCCTACTTCACCACCATCAGTTTCTTGGTTAGGATCTGCTGCGGGGTAGTCAGCCGCACCAGGTACACGCCGGAGGCCTTTTCTCTTGCGTCCCAGGTGTAGGAGTACGTGCCTGGAAGCTGGAAACCGTAGAAAAGCGTGCCGGTTAATCTCCCGGCGATATCGTAAACCTTGAGACTTACCGGCCCGGCTACTGGCAACGAGTAACGAGCCACGAGCGACGAATTTCCCGGATTGGGCAGAATGGTAATGCGCGGATAGCTGGGCGCAGGCCGCTTGGGGTCGGGGTGGACGGGGGATTCGCCGGTAACATTCTCAAAATAGCGAATGCCACCCCAGCCATCTCCGACAAACAAATCTCCATCGCCATCCTGGTCCATATCGGTCAGGAATGGAGCAGCATACCAGATCATCAGCTCGGGGAAAAGATCAGCACTTTCAAGCTGCATCACCGCATTCTGAGGTGTGCCCATATTACGGTAAAAACGAAGATTCTTTTCCCAGGGTTGGCTGTACAAC
>JAGVQJ010000106.1 GCA_020051775.1 Calditrichota bacterium
GCGGAATATCTTTTCGACGACGAGACTGCTCTCGTGCGTTTGGATATGTCGGAATATTCCGAACGTCACAGCGTGGCGCGCATGGTCGGCGCGCCGCCGGGATACGTCGGTTATGAGGAGGGTGGTCAGTTGACCGAAGCCGTCCGCCGCAAACCGTATTCCGTGGTTCTTCTTGACGAGATCGAGAAGGCCCATCCGGAGGTGTTCAACATCCTCCTGCAACTCCTGGACGACGGCCGCCTGACCGACAACAAAGGCCGCACCGTCAATTTCAAGAACACCATCGTCATCATGACCTCCAACCTGGGTTCGGAGCTGATCCGCCAGCGGTTATCAGATACCAATATCACTCCCGCTCACTCCGATGTCATCCCCGCGAAAGCGGGGATCTACGAGACCGTCAAGGAGGGGATCCTCGATCTCCTGCGCCGCACCCTGCGCCCCGAATTCCTTAATCGCATTGACGAGATCATTGTCTTCCATCCGCTGGCGAAGGAGCATTTGATCGGCATCCTGCATCTGCAATTGAAGCTGTTGTTAAAACGCCTGGCCGGGCAAAACGTCACCGTGACGCTAACCCCTGCCGCCGAAGAGCACCTGATCGAAATTGGCGCCGACCCCGTCTTCGGTGCGCGCCCCTTGAAGCGCGCCTTACAGCGCGAGTTGGTCAACCCGCTGGCGAAAGAGATGCTGGCCGGCAACATCCCTTCCGGGAGTACCGTGAGAGTGGATTTTGTAGAGGGGAACTTAAGGTTTGTGCAGGAGGTGGAGGCGGAGTAACTGCGTTACTCTTTCCGCAAGATGCTTCGCGATCTTGCCTCCTGGAATAGGGAAACACGACACCATAGGGCGGCACGGTCCATACCGTGCCGCATTCAAGCCGTCACGGACTGGTCCGTGACGGCCAAGAAGAAGAATGGAAGAGGCGCTTCGGGGGAAGCGCCTCTTTCGTGTAATGTTTCTGCTGGAATGCTATATAGTGGTCCATTCGGGAAACAATGTGGTTTCCAGCAGCATGGATGAATATTTATTGTATTTTCTGCACACCCCTTGACTTTCACGAAAATATGTCGTATATTATCTTTCGCTTTAGAAGGATCGGAACGGGGTTTTAACTATCTGGAGGTCAATATGCGAGCTCGAATAATTGTGTTTATACTGATGGCAGTGGCTATGCCCGGTGCAGCCAGCGCTCAGGTATGGCAGGAATGGGCAGCCCAATATAACAGCGGCAGCAATGGTGGAGATATAGGGAGGAAAATTACCATTGATAATTCGGGTAATATCATTGTAACAGGCAGCAGCGGTACAAGTTTTGCGTATAATTACAGGACCATAAAATATGATCCTATGGGACAACAGATTTGGACTGTTAATTTCGCTGGCGTTAATATCAACCATGACGAACCCAGTGGAATAGTGCATGACAATTTCGATAATATCTATATTTGCGGAACTTCTGGATCAGGCTTTTCCAATTCTGACTATGTTATTGTGAAGTATTCACAGGACGGACAACAGGTTTGGGCTAAATATTACAACGGGGCGGCGGGTTATCTTGATGTGGCTTCATCTATGACTCTTAAAGATGAATATCTATACGTGACAGGATCGTCGTATACATCTAATATGAATCATTGTGTAACGTTGAAATATAATTTAAATGGTGCATTGATCTGGTCAGCCATTGATAGTGTACCATCCTTCAGTGTGGGGAATGATATAGCTGTTAATAATCAAGGTGATGTGTGTATAACCGGGCACTGGGGCGCGCCAGGTTATTCTTACGGATCATGGTTTACAATCCTGTACGATTCCAACGGCGTTGAACAATGGCGTACAGATTATTATGGACCCGGTAACAATTACAATATGGGGTACAAGGTAAAATTTGATCCTAATGGAAATATTGTTGTTGCCGGCTTCACTGCAGGCGTTGGTACAGCAAGTGATTTCTGCGTGATAAAATATGATCATCAAGGTAATATGATTTGGATTAATAACTATAATGGACCTATGAGCTGGAGTGAAGAAGCAACATGCTTAGCCGTAGATGAATATGGATATATTTACGCTGCCGGTTGGAGCGATGGTGTAGGCACCGGGCAAGATATTCTGGTTAGCCGATATTCGCCAGGTGGTACTCAACAATGGGTTTATCGCTACACTGGCCCATCATATGGTGATGACAATGCAAATGATATTGTTCTGGATCAGTCTGGAACTGTTTATATAACAGGCTCAACCTTTAACTCAACCACGATGCAAAATTGTATTACCATTAAAGTTGATTCAATCGGCCATGCAAACTGGCTAGTACAATACAACGGTGTAGCGAACGGAAATGATGCGGGATATGGAATTAGACGTGATGCTGATTTAAACATTTATGTAGTGGGAAATAATTATGCAATTGGGTAGAATACAAATATGTTGACTATAAAATATGGCCAGAGCGTTCAATCAGTTAATTTTACCCCGGTTAATTCCCCGCCTTCCTTTCAGTACAAAGCCTCCCCCAATCCCTTCAACCCCTCCACTACCATCAACTATCAGCTGCCCGCTGCTGGTCATGTCAACCTCCAAGTTTATGACACTGCCGGGCGGCTGGTGACAACGCTGGCCGATGGTTGGCGCGAATCCGGCAATCACCAGGTGACATTCGACGGCTCACACCTCCCCTCCGGCCTCTACCTCTACCGCCTCACTGCCGGAGCAAACTCCGCCAGCGGCAAGATGGTGCTGTTAAAGTAGCCGTTAGTCTCTGGTTGTTAATCGTTAGTAGGGGTGCACGGCGTGCGCCCCTACTACGTAACTGCTGGAATTGAATGGGATTAATCTCCCACAGCAAGCTATGGGGCATTCGCGCTTGAAGCAATCCAATATTCTTTTGATGGCGCGCCCTGCTGCGTAACGCAGGGCTTTTTCTATTACTCCTTAAACCTTTTGCCACCCTGCGTGTCTAACGTGTTAGAAAATATCAATTCAAATGAAAGGGGAGAGACCATGAAATCGCTAACGCGAAGCCAGGTTATCTGGTTATTATTGACAGGTCTACCCTGCATTGCGGTGGCACAGACCGACACGACCTACAATGTTATTGATACCGGACAGATAAGGTGTTACAACAACAACGCACAGATAACTCCCCCTGCTCCAGGACAGCCTTTTTACGGACAGGACGCAAACTACTCCGGAAACACCCCGTCCTATACCGACAACGGCAATAGCACGGTAACGGATTTGGTAACTGGGCTTATGTGGCAAAAAAGTCCCGATATGGATGGCAACGGGATAATCAATTACAGCGATAAAATGTTCTTTGATGAAGCTCTTGCCTATGCGGCATCATTCAATCTGGCGGGGTATAACGATTGGCGATTGCCGACCATCAAGGAACTTTACTCTCTTATCCTGTTCAGTGGCGTGGAGCCAAACCCTGAATCTCCAGTAGGTTGCGTTCCATTTATTGACACCAGCTACTTCGGCTTTGGCTACGGGGATCTCAGTGCGGGCGAACGGATCATTGATGCTCAATATGCCAGCTCAACAATCTATATCAGCACAACGATGAACGGGAATCGAACCATGTTCGGGGTTAATTTTGCAGATGGACGCATTAAAGGTTATCCTGCCGACACCACAATTGGGAAAAAATACTATGTGCAGTACGTTCGCGGCAATACAGATTATGGAACCAATGAATTCGTGGACAATGGCGACGGAACAATCGCCGATAGCGCCACCGGCCTGCTGTGGATGAAAAATGATAACGGGGTGGGTATCTTATGGGAGACGGCGTTGAGCAATGCCGAGGGTTTTGAATATGCCGGTTACACGGATTGGCGATTACCCAACGCCAAGGAGCTGCATAGCATCGTTGACTATACACGCTCCCCGGATTCCACCAATTCAGCCGCCATTGATCCAGTGTTTAATTGCACGCAGATAATCAATGAAGCAGGACAAACAGATTATCCATTCTACTGGTGCGGCACAACTCTTTCATCGTTGTCGCCTACAAACGGCACATGGGCTGTCTACATAAGCTTCGGAAGAGCAATGGGTTACATGTCCCAGTTTGGCGGTTGGATAGATGTCCACGGCGCCGGCGCTCAAAGAAGCGATCCCAAGGTCGGCGATCCTGCCCAGTTTCCTTTTGGCCACGGACCCCAAGGGGATGCTGTCCGCATCTATAACTATGTCCGATTAGTTCGAGGTGGAAATGGGACAACGGGAGTGCCTCAAGATCCAACCAGCTCGGTAACCACGCCGGATAATCTTGTGTTTAATCAGAATTACCCAAACCCGTTCAATCCTCTTACTTCCATAAGATTTGGCCTACCGAAGGCAACCTTAGTGAAACTGACAGTCTTCAACATCAGTGGTCGTGAAGTGGCGGTGCTGGTAGACGGATGGACGCCAGTGGGGATGCACAGCGCCACCTTCGATGGCTCGAACCTCCCCTCCGGCCTCTATCTTTACCACCTCACCGCCGGTGCTAAAACCGCAACTGGGAAGATGGTGCTGCTCAAATGATCTGCGCAATGTAGGGGCGTTTAATTAAACGCCCCTACCCACTCTTCAGAATTTCGACTCTCCGAATCACAGTGTCGGACCCTTTTAGAACCACCTCTCATTATTTGCCACGAATAAAATCTTATCAAATTTGTAAATATTTCTTGACATGGCATTTTTTCAGTAGTATATTAGTGCAATGTGATCTTGTTCACATTTTAACCACGGCAGGTTGAGGCAAACCATGAAAAAGCTATTTTTCCTTGCCGGAGCGGTGATTTCCCTGGCGAGTATCGCTTCGGCGATCACGCTGCACGTCCCTGCGGACTATCCGACCATTCAAGCGGCCATCAATGCGGCGCAGGATTATGACTCCGTGCTGGTGGCAGCCGGGACCTACTTCGAGCACATTGCTTATCTGGGAAAGGAGATCACCGTCAAGAGCGCTTCCGGCCCGGAAACCACGATCCTTGACGGAGGGACGCCTTCAGGCTATGTGGTCACCTTCAGCGGCTATGAAAATTTGGCCGTGCTGGAGGGCTTCACCATCACCCACGGGCACACGCTACAATTTCCCGGCGGAGGAGTTTTTTTCGACACCTTAAGTCGAGCCACCGTAAAGGGGAATATTATCGTAGATAACGGCGAATACGGCGGATACATGAACTTCTACGGCGGCGCCATCTCTGCCTGGAATGCCGCTCCCCAAATCGAAGATAACCTGATCCACAGCAACACCTCCTTTTATTATGGCGGGGCCATCTGCCTGAATGGCTGTTATGACGTCGTCATCCGGTATAATACGATTTCCGAAAACTTTGTTGATGACGGCTGGGGTATGGCGTTCGGTGGAGGCCTATTCAGCCTGAACAGTGAATCGCTGATCGAACGCAACCTCTTCATCGCCAATGATGCCGATCACTATCTGTTGGGTTACGGCGGAGCGATCGCGATGAGCGGATCGGGGTACTGCAATCTTCGTTTCAACACGTTTTCGGGGAATCGGAGCGGGCCGGGGGAAACTGGAGGTGGGGTGTGCCTCGGCGGTTCAATGGGAGGATACACCGGAACGCTGCACTTCGAAAATAACATTTTGGTCAATTCTCCTCAGGGCGGCGGCTTCACGTTTTATGGCGGGAATCCAAATCTGCATATAGACTTCAATAACGCCTGGAATAACGTCCCCTTCAATTACTATGGCAGCATCACGCCTGGCCCGTTCGAGATCAGTGCCGATCCGCAGTTCGTCGGCGGATCGCCTTACAGCTACGAGTTGACCGCCGCCTCCCCCTGCGTGGATGCCGGCGAATTCCGGGAAGAACCCGACTCTGACGGCACTCGCGCCGACATGGGAGCTTTCCCTTATAATCGCGTAGGAATCAACACGACTTTCCAGCCGTTCACGTGGCCCATCAACATTCCCGCCGGTGGCGGCTCGTTTGCGGGACATTTCTACTTGACCAACAATACCTCTGCGCCTGGAAATTTCGACTTCTGGGTGGATGTCCTCCTGCCTGACAGCAGCGTCGTGGGGCCGCTAATTTTAAGGCAGAATCTGGCATTCAGCCCTGGCCAGCAAGTCATGCGAATTTCAATCCAGAACGTGCCCGGCGGAGCTCCGGCAGGGAATTACCTCTACCGTGTGCATACCGGAATCTTTCAAACCAGCGAAATCTTCTGCGAAATGAATATGCCGTTTGTGAAGCTGGGATCCGAAGGGATGGATAATCTATGGTCCGCAAAGATGGATGGGGATGAAGCGGGAAATGTGGTTGACAGGATCACAGCATTGCCGAAAACGATGCTGGTGGTGATTTCACCGAATCCCTTTAATCCAGCTACAACCATCAGCTATCAGCTCACAGCTATCAGCCCAGTGAAGTTGACGGTCTATGACACCGCCGGGCGGCCGGTGGCGACACTAGTGAATGGCGGGCGTGAACCAGGAAATCATCAAGTTACTTTCGATGGTTCCAACCTCCCCTCCGGTCTCTACTTCTACCGCCTCACTGCGGGAGTCAACTCAGCAGTCGGCAAAATGGTGTTGTTAAAATAGGGAACTGGCATTAGGATAGGGGCAAAGAGGCTTTCCAAAAAGGTGTAGGGGCGTTCAATTGAACGCCCCTACATTATTTTACCAGGGGTCTAAAAAACACGGATTTCAATTCACTTTCACTAAATATTGTTTTATTATTTATATACTTAAATACCAATCTCTCTTGTTGATTCAGGGGACACTATGAATGTGCAATGGACGCCAACATTGGCTGTCGGTGTGGAGATCATTGACAACCAACATAAGGAGCTCTTTCGTCGTGTGGAGGGGCTGATGGAAGCGATGAAACGTGCGCGCGGACGGATGGAAATTGGCAGTTTAGTTGCCTATTTAGGCACTTACGTCGTGGAGCACTTCCAGCAGGAAGAAAAATATATGCAGGAGTTTGCTTACCCTGATTACGCTGGTCACAAGCAGGAACATGAAAAGCTTGTCGAAGAATATGGCGGCATGAAAAATACCCTCATGACGGTCGGGCTGAATGCCATCGAAGTTGTCAAGATCCAGCGCAAGTTGGTGGACTGGCTGGAACACCATATTGGCGAATCAGACAAAGCCCTGGGCAAATATTTAGCCGGCAAGAAGATAGAATAATAAAAAAGGCGTTCCCGCATTGGAGCGCCTTTGGTATGGGAGTGATTACCATTAATTACTCTTCCACCATCCAGGTGGACAGGTAACGCTCGCCGGTATCTGGTAGGATGACTACTACCAGCTTGTTCGCATTTTCCAAGCGTGCAGCCACCTGCAGAGCGGCTGCCAGCGCCGCTCCGGATGATATACCTGCTAAGATGCCCTCCTCCTTGGCCAGTCGTCGAGCAGCAACTCCAGCTTCCTCATTACCGATCTTAATAATCTCATCAATGATCTCCCGATTCAAGATCTGAGGCACGAAGCCCGCGCCGATGCCTTGAATCTTGTGCGGTCCCGCCGGTCCGCCCGACAACACCGGTGAATCCATCGGTTCGACGGCCACAGTGCGGAAAGTCGGCTTTAATTCCTTGAGGACCTCGCCCACGCCGGTGATGGTTCCCCCCGTGCCGACGCCGGCTACGAGAATGTCTATCTCACCATCGGTATCCTCCCACAGTTCCAAAGCCGTGGTGCGCCGATGAATTTCCGGATTGGCGGGATTGTTGAACTGTTGCGGCATGAAATAATCACTATTTTCGGCAGCCATCTGTTCGGCTTTTTCAATGGCGCCCTTCATGCCTTTAAGTCCCGGCGTCAAAATCAGATCAGCGCCCAGGAGCTGAAGCAACTTGCGTCGTTCGATACTCATCGTGTCCGGCATGGTTAGGATCAGCCGATAACCCTTAACGGCGGCTACGAAGGCCAGCGCGATGCCGGTGTTGCCGCTGGTCGGTTCAATGATGGTCATGCCGGGTTTCAGCAGGCCGATTTCTTCAGCCGACTCGACCATGGCCTTGCCGATGCGATCTTTCACGCTGGATAAAGGGTTGAAGGATTCAAGTTTTGCCACCAACCGAGCAGGCAATCCCCGGCCGATTCTGTTCAAGGCTACCAGTGGCGTGTTGCCGATGGTTTCGGTGATGTCCGCTGCAATGCTGGGGCGGTGAATACGTAAGTGATTCTCAATAATCATTGGCGTTTCTCTTGGAATACGGGTTATTGGTGATTGCTCGTGACCAGGGCTATGATTCTGTTCCTTGGTTGTAGTGTATCAGTTTAGGTTTGTCCTGCAACACCCGCGTGTAAGGGGGAACGCTTTTCGTGATCCACACGTTACCGCCGATCACCGACCCGCGCCCGATAGTAATCCGCCCCAGGATAGTGGCTCCGGCATAGATGACCACATCATCCTCGACCAGGGGATGGCGGGGGATGCCTTTGATCGGTTTGCCGTATTCGTCCAAAGGGAAACTGATCGCTCCCAGCGTCACCCCCTGATAAATCCGCACATTGCGGCCCACGATTGCGGTTTCCCCGATGACGATGCCGGTGCCGTGATCCATGAAAAGCCGTTCTCCAAGGTCTGCTCCGGGATGGATGTCTATCCCCGTCTGAGAATGAGCTATTTCCGTGATGATGCGCGGTAGGTAGGGGACACCCTGCAGATGCAGCTCGCGGGCTATGCGAAAATAAGTCAAAAAGCGAATGCTGGGATAGCTGAAAATTGTTTCGTCGGGGCTGTTAGCCGCCGGATCGCCTTCATAGGCGGCATTCACGTCCATCGCCAGCCTGGCACGCACTTCCGGCAACCGGTTCAAAAACGATTGCGTCACTTCATGCGCCTGATCATCGCATTTTGCGCAACCTTCCCGGTCGTGCTCATGGCACTGAAAGCAGAAACCTCGCCGCACCTGCTCCCAAAGCAGGGGAAAGACGTGATCCAGCGCCGCTTTGACCGAGTGACGCAGAGACTCCGGTGTCAGCACCATTGGGCTGAAATACCCCGGAAACAATATTGTGCGTAGTGTTTTGATGATCTCTTCTAACCCATGCAGTGAAGGCGTTGGCGTATTCATAACGGTGTGATGTGCCACCTGGTCGTAAGATGCCGGCCGACACAGTTTGTCAACCACTTCCGCTAACAGTTCATCTTGAGCAAGGTTAAACTCTAATGTAAACTCGTTCCTCTCGACCATTACTGGTATCCCCCCAAGTTAATTACGAGCATTCCACCTCCCAGATTTTTGAGGCGTGTAATATCGCGATATTTTATAAATATACCCACTTTTATGCACATTTGTTTGATTGTGTCAATTTCCAAATAACGGGTTCGAGACGGGAGATCTTCAGGTCCCTTTTGTTGACGCGCTGTTTCCTTCCAAGATCTATCCAACGAAACTGACGACAGGGGAGGATGTTGAGGCACAAGTAACCGGCACTGCTCAAATAACTCAAAAACGGGAGGAAAACCTTGCTTTCGGCCATAAAATTGCTTAGATTAAAGGATGTTTCGCGCCCGTAGCTCAACTGGACAGAGCGTCTGGCTACGGACCAGAAGGTTGGGGGTTCGACTCCCTCCGGGCGTACGAAAAAATCAGAGGCGCTTTACCCAAGCGCCTTTCATTGTTACAGCACAAATACCGCTTGCTTTTCCATGTCGGATTTTGTACATTTAAATTTACCCCAAGATTTTCAATTGAATTCGGACGAACACTGGATGCGCCAAGCTCTGGCGCTAGCCGAACAGGCGCGCGAACAGGGGGAGATCCCCATCGGAGCCATTGCGGTGCTGGATGAGCATGTGGTGGGTAGGGGTTATAATCGCACTGAAGCCTTGCAAGATCCCACCGCTCATGCTGAAATGCTGGCCATCACGGCTGCTGCCGATGCTATCAGTTCCAGACGGTTGGATGGGGTAATCTTGTACGTCACCTTGGAACCTTGTTGTATGTGCGCCGGCGCGTTGGTTCTGGCGCGGGTCAGTCGGTTGGTTTTCGGCAGTTTCGATCCCAAGGCGGGCGCTTGCGGGACACTTTACAATATTCCCCAGGATGTCAGGCTGAACCACCGGCTGCTGGTCACCGGCGGAATCCTGCAGGAAGAATGCAGCGCCAGTTTGAGCGATTTCTTTAAATCCTTGCGCAACGGGGAAATTAAAACTACCCGCCGTAATCGCGAAGAGATATAATCTTTTACTTGCTTACTTGTACACTTGGTTACTTGTCTACAATTGGAGAGGTGCCGGAGCGGTTTAACGGGGCGGTCTCGAAAACCGTTGTAGCCTTACGGTTACCGGGGGTTCGAATCCCTCCCTCTCCGCAACTTCATTTCATGGAAGCGCCATGCTAAAGGAATATCGGCTCTCAGGCGACCGCGTAGTGGAAAGCGCCGGTGGAGACAATCCCGTTCTCGTGTTCATCAATCCCGATGAAAACGAGAAGCGCAGCCTCATCAATGATTACAAGGTGGACGAGCACACTCTGCAATCAGCCCTGGACCCTGATGAATTGTCCCGTTTGGAATTCGAGCCGGATCACGTTGCCTTGATCTTCAAACGCCCGCGAAATTATTCCGGCTTGGATCAATTGGCATTCAAAGCTTCCACCATGGGGGCATTCTTTTTCACCGATCGTCTGATCATAGTTCTGCCGGAAGATGTGAGTCTGTTCGACGGCAAGATGTTCTCGCGCGCGTTATCATTATCCGATATTATCCTGCGGCTTTTGTATCGCTCCATCTATCATTTTCTGGAGCACCTGAAAATTATCAACATGATCTCGGACGACTTGGAGCAGAAGATCAATACTTCCATGGAGAATAAATATTTAATTAACCTATTCACCCTGGAAAAAAGTCTGGTATATTACTTGAATGCGCTTAATTCCAACCGCGTGCTCATTGAGAGACTGAAACTAAATGCCGCCAAGATCGGTTTCAATCAGGATCAGTTGGAATTAATTGATGATATCATCATTGAAAATAACCAGTGTTATCGCTTAGCGGAAATCTATTCCAACGTTCTTTCCAACCTGATGGACGCGCGCGCTTCCATCGTCAGCAACAATCTGAATATTCTACTTAAAACGCTCAACATCATCACCATCGGGATCATGGTGCCGACATTGGTGGTGTCGGCCTTCTCCATGAACGTGCATATTCCCTTGCAAGAATTGAAATATGCCTTCTGGGTAATCTTGGGCTTGGCGGGAGTTTCCGTCGTCGCCTTCATGTTGGTGTGGCGATATAGAAAATGGTAACCAAGTATTCAAGTTTACAAGTAGCCAAGTAAAATAATATAGGTGTAAATGCCGTTCGCCAGTTGTTTTGAAGAACTCGAAGTCTGGAAAGAGGCTTGCAAACTTGCCCGAGATATTTATCAAATAACCGCGATCGGCAAATTCTCAACATATCGGGATTTAAATTCGCAAATAAGACGCGCAGCGATTTCCATTCCAAGTAATATTGCAGAGGGATTTGAGAAGGGGTCTAAAAGGGATTTCGCCAAATTCCTGCTTATTGCCAGAGGTTCGGCGGGTGAATTACGCACCCAACTTTATCTCGCCCGTTCCTTTGAATACTTAAATGTGGAAGATTTCACTCGATTGAAGGCAAGTGTTATTCACATATCATCCATGTTAACCCGCTTTATCCAGAGTCTCAAAAATAATTATTTACTTGGTTACTTTATTACTTGCATACTTTTATACAATAAGGAGAGGTGTCCGAGTGGCCGAAGGAGCACGCTTGGAAAGCGTGTGTACGGGTAACCGTACCCAGGGTTCGAATCCCTGCCTCTCCGCAGATTTCGCATGATGAAAAAGATAGGGGGCCGAACATTTCGCGCCCCCTTCGTATTTAAGACTCAGGTTATGAAACTTATCAAAATCCATACTGACGGCGGCTGCGATAAGAATCCCGGCGGCACCGGCGGCTGGGCTTGGCGCATGTCCATAAACGGGAATGAAGCTATCGAGGATAGCGGTCGCGTGGAATGCACCACGAATAACCGCATGGAGATGACAGCTGCTCTGCATGCTTTGGAAGCGCTCCGAGTACGTCTTCGCCCGGGGGAATCCTGCCAGGTGGAAATCTACAGCGATAGTCAATATCTCGTGCGCGGCATGAATGAGTGGTTGACCAAGTGGATTCGGCAAGGGTGGAAATTAAAAGACGGCAGCGATGTCAAGAACGCCGATTTGTGGAAACGATTGCTGGAACTGACTCCGGACTGTCCTCTATCCTGGATCTGGGTGCAAGGGCACGCTTCCGATCCCGACAACATCCGTGTGGATCGCCTGGTGCAGGAAGCCATCAAACCGAGAGCATCTCGACAACCGCAATCCAACCAACCGTCCGTGCCTGCCGAAGTTAAACTCATTCGCAAAGGCGCCGAATCAGCCGTAACCATCACCACACCTTCCCGTACTCAACCCGGCAAGAAAGTTTCTGTGCGCATTGATATGCCGCACCTGCAAAAACTAATCGAAGACCTGCTCAAAGTGCAGCGCGAAGGCGAAGAATCATAAATCATTGACAGTCTATCATAGTCGGGGTCGCCCCCGACCCCGACGAGTAGTGAGTATGAACTATATCTGGGGCATCCTGCTGCTGGGCGGCGTCATCATGGCCGCCTTCACCGGGAAGATGGCCGAAAGCACTCAGGCTCTGCTGCAAGCGGCCAAGAGCGCCGTCGAGCTGGCCATCGGACTGATCGGCATCATGGCCTTCTGGCTGGGGCTGATGCGTCTAGCGGAAGAAGCCGGCCTGGTGCGTTTCCTCACGCGCCTGTTAAGACCCCTCCTGCGGCCGCTTTTCCCCCAGATCCCGGACGGCGATCCCGCCTTGGGACACATCGTGGCCAATGTGGCCGCGAATTTACTCGGCTTGGGGAATTCCGCCACGGCTTTGGGTCTTAAAGCCATGACGGAACTACAGCGCCTGAATCCCCTCAAGAATGTCGCCAGCAATGCCATGGTAACCTTCCTGGCCATCAATACCGCCGGTTTGACGCTGGTTCCCGCCACCATCATCGCTGTCCGCTCTTCAGCCGGATCGGCTCGCCCTGCTGAAATCATCGGCGCCGTTTTTCTGGCGACCTGTGTATCCACTACAGTCGCCGTCATCGCGGTGAAGATCCTGGAGAAACTGCCCGCCTTCCGCGTCCCTTCCCAGGTTACTGAGTCCGCAGGTGGAGTCGTCCCCGATCCTGACAAGCCAGAAGGAGGATCCCATGATTGAGACCTTTGCCCGTATCATGTTGACGGTATCCGACTGGGCGATTCCCATCATGGCCGGTAGTATCGTACTGATCGCAGCTCTAAGAAAAGTCAAGATCTACGAAGTCTTCATCGAAGGTGCCAAGGAAGGCTTCCAAGTCGGCGTGCGCATCATCCCCTATCTGGTCGCCATTCTCTGCGCTATCGCTTTTTTCCGGGCCTCGGGCGCCATGGATCTGTTATCATCTCTTTTGAAACCGATCACCAACCTTGTGGGGATGCCGCCGGAAGCCCTGCCGATGGCTATCGTGCGGCCTATGTCGGGCAGCGGAGCGCTAGGCATCATGTCGGAAATTATCAAAACGCACGGCCCTGATTCCTTCCTGGGGCGCGTGGCGTCCGTGATGATGGGTTCGACCGAAACCACCTTTTACGTGCTGGCGGTCTATTTTGGGTCTGTGGGAATATCCAAGATCCGCCACGCTCTCTGGGCGGGATTGCTAGCGGATGTGGCCGGATTGCTTTCAGCCGTGTGGATCTGCCGGTGGATGTTTGGAGGGTAAACTGGAAGGTATCGAGCTTGGAATTTTGGACAATTCATCCTGCTGCTGTGAGTTCGTGGGAACGAGCAGCAGCAGTTTTATTTCAGGATGGTGATCTTCTGGGTGGCGGTTTGGTGGGGAGTCTCTAACTTCATAATGTAGATACCGGAGGCTTTGTGGCTGGCATCCCAGGTATAGCTGTACGTGCCCGGCAATTGGAATCC
>JAGVQJ010000109.1 GCA_020051775.1 Calditrichota bacterium
GGTCGCCGGCGTCGGCGATGGCACCGGGACGCAGGCCGTCCCCGAGCGATAGGGTAACGTCATATTCGAAGGCGATGTCCAGCAGGCGGTCGTACTGTTCGTAGAGGGGATTTTCCTTGCGGTGGTGCTTCATCCACAACGCCAGGATGGAACCGCCACGGCTGACCATACCGGCCACGCGGTGCGAGTTTTCCAGGACTTCCAGGGCGTGGCGGGTGACGCCGCAGTGTACGGTGATGTAATCTATCCCCTGGCGGCACTGGCGTTCGATCTCTTCGAACAGGCCGTCGGCGGTCATCTGCACGATCTGCTTGTCCTTCTGCAGCAGGCGGGCGGCGGCGCCGTAGATGGGCACCGTGCCGACCATCACGCATGATTTTTCCAGGATGACGTTACGCACCGCGTCCAGGTCGCCTCCGGTGGAAAGATCCATGACGCTGTCCGTCCCCGCGGCGATGGAAACTTGGAGCTTGGTGATCTCCTCGTCGGTGTCGGCGTGTTCGGCGGAGGTGCCGATATTGGCGTTGACCTTGGTGCGCAGACCTTCACCGATGCCGCGCACGAAGAAGTCGCGCCTCACATTTTTGGGGATGACCACGCGCCCGGCGGCCACCTTAGCCCTAATTATTTCAGGATCCAGGTTTTCCTGTCGGGCCACTTCCGTCATTTCCGGAGTGACGACGCCGGCCAGGGCCTGGCTAAGTTGAGTCATAATGGTTCACCACTGAGAACACAGAGCACACAGAGAAATTCCACAGATAAAAAATATAAGCAAAAATGCGGAGGAATGCAAGGGGAAAGTGACAGCGTACTACAAGGGGCTGTAGCCCCTTGTAGATGGGGGAGGCGATGTGAAGGGCAAGGGCTGAAACCCCTTGTTGCGGGGGAGGAGAAGGTTGGAGAGCTGTGCTGCGCTTTGTCTGCCCTTCAGATTTGTGGTCGTTTCGGAGTGGTTTGAGGTTGCTCAAGCAAGTTGGGTAAAAAAAAAGAGAAAATAATACTTGTTTTCGTTAACCCTTTGGGTTATCATTATAACAAACGACGTAGCTATGAATATCGTATACGGAAATAATAGAGTCAGAAAACAATGCGACAACGCTCGCGGAAAGTTGAAACGCAGGCTTGATGATATACGGGCCGCTGACAACTTTCAAGATTTGCTCTCTCTTCCAGGAAACTGCCATAGGCTTAAAGGAGATCGAGAAACCCAGTGGGCAATGGATGCCGATCATCCGCGTCGCTTAATTTTCAAACCACTCGCAGATCCCTTACCCGTATCTGATGATGGTTGGTTAGATCTAAAAAGAATCATGGCCGTTTTAATCATAGAAGTAGGTGACTATCATGGGTGATATGATCGAGAATGAATATAATCCTTCGTGGATTTCGCATCCAGGAGAAACTCTAAGGGATATATTGGAGGAACGGGGCATTTCTCAATCCGAGTTAGCCTTGAGGACCGGTAGGCCTAAAAAAACCATAAGTGAAATAGTTAATGGATTGACAGCTATTACCCCTGAAACAGCATTGCAGTTGGAGAGTGTATTTCGCATCCCGGCAAATTTCTGGATCAAGAGGCAAAGTCAATACGATGAATTTATCGCTAAAAAAGACTCAGAAGAAAGGATGAAATCACAAGTAGGATGGGTAAAAACTTTTCCCATAAATGACATGATCAAGATGGGCTGGATAAAAAAACAGGAAAGTCCGGTCACTCAATTGGCTGAACTTTTACAATTTTTTGGTATTAATTCTCCTGATCAATGGGATAATATCTGGGAAGATTTTCAACCAGCCTTCAGGCAATCATCTTCCGCATCAAAGAATCCCAAGGCAGTTTCTGCCTGGTTACGGGTAGGTGAACTGCAGGCGGAAAAAATTAAAACCGATAAATTCAATAAATTGCATTTCGTTTATCTATTAAATAAGTTTAGATTAATGACCAGAAAGAGCCCCGAAGAATTTGAAGAAGAGTTGATTTCTGAATGTGCTAAGGTTGGAGTCGCATTGGTATTTGTACCACGCCCCAGAGGTGTTCCTGTCTGTGGTGCAACAAGGTGGATTCATAACGAAAAGGCACTCATACAATTAAGTCTACGTGGGAAATATGAAGATATTTTTTGGTTCACCTTTTTCCATGAGGCGGCGCATATTATTAATGACAAAAAGCGTGAGATCTTCATCGAAGTTGAAGATGGCTTGAAAAATGAGAACGAACGTAAAGCTGATGAATTTGCTCAAAGCAAATTGATCCCAACAAACCAGTGGATTGAATTTATTGCCAGTAATGGATATAAAAGTAAGGCGAGTATATTGCAGTTTTCTGAAAATATTAACATTTCAACTGCAATAATTGTCGGTCGCCTTCACCATGAGAAGTTAATACCTCAAAGCCACATGAATGATTTACGACGACGCTATGACATTAATTCGAAGTAATCGTAGTGGAGTACTCCATACGAACCGCAAACTGTAATCTTAAATTTGTCAAGTTATATAATACACAAAAAAGCCGCCCATGTGCATGGACGGCTTTTACATTAAAATCGTGCGTGTATTTACGGCAGCTTCGCCATGGAGTAGCCGTCGAACATGAAGTCTAACGGGTCCAAATTCTGGTTGTAGCGGAGGACTTCGTAGTGCAGGTGCGGGCCGGTGGACCTGCCCGTGCTGCCCACAGCGCCGATGTTGTCGCCGCGGGTGATTTTCTGGCCGCGCTGGACGCCGATCCGCGACAGGTGAGCGTAGACGGTTTTATAGCCGTGGCCGTGATCAATGATGATCATGTTGCCATAAGCGGGTTCGCGTTCGGCGTGAATAACCACGCCGTCAGCCGCGGCTTGTACCGGAGCGCCGGTGTGGGCATTGATGTCCAACCCCATGTGCGGTTCCCAGCGCCCCGTGAAGGGATCGCGCCGCCGCCCGAAGTTGGACGAAAACGCGCCGTCTTTGCAGGGACGAATGGAGGGCAGACTTTTCAAGAGATCTTCCTGATCCTGCAGACCGGCCTGGATTTCCACCAAGGATTTTTCCTGCAGGCCAACTTCCCTTTCGATCTGATTCAAACTTTCCAAAAGATCCTGGGCGCCGGCGCTGTCGGTCAGGTCATAAGGGAGCGCCCCACCAATTCCCATCCTCAAGACGTCCGCGTCTAAGAGCGGCAGATGGGCAAAGGCGCGGAGTTCGCCAGTGCTTTGCGCTAAATGATCAACCGATTTCGTCAGAGCTTCAACTTTACCGCGCGTAACTTTGAGCTGCTTTTCCAACTTGGTGTTGGTTTGCGTCAGAATATCAATTTTCTGCGCGTTGAACCAACTATTAAACACGAAGGCCATCGCGCCGCTGCACAGAAACAAGGTGAAGGCCGCGAGGCTGATAAACACCACGAGATGCTTCCTGTGAATGTTGAATTCGCGCTTTGTTGAGGTGCCTTCCGGCAGGTAAATTAATTTAAAGCGCTTTATGAGCATCCATGCACCTCCTTTCACAAATACAAACTGAACTATGGGTTGGCAGGACTCAGCACAAGATAGGAAATAATGAGGAGAATGTCAAGTGCTTTTTTGGTTTTTTTACACTTATTTTTACCCCTAATCCCCTTTTTCTTCAATTAACCGGCAATGAATTCTTAGTGCGGCTAAACGCAATAATTATGGAATCTTGCGACTATTTCGGTCAGAATTTCAAGATTTTCTGCGCCTTAGAAAGGGCTATAGTCTTAAGATTATCTGCGGTCCGGGATCGGGGTGACGCTGATCCCCAACCCCCACCAGAAGTTACCTCGTAAGTCAGGAAAAGCTGCGGCCAATTGGCCGTCCAGGAGGTAGGAGTAGTTTAAATCGCCATTGATTGTTAGGTAATCGCCCCAGGATCCGGGCGGAGTATAGGAAAGACCAAGGCTGGAGGTCAAGTCGCAGAAACCGGCATGGTCAATGCCGGTGGAGGTAGAATCCAGAAAATAGTACCGATTGTGCATTTTATCAGCGTAGCCGACGCTGAGAGCTAAGGTTGGTTGGAGAAAGACGAATTCCAATGTGCGGCTTAAGCGCGAGCTTAGGTACACGCCCCGGGCTTCCTTGGTATCGTAATAGACCTCGACACTGGCTTCCAGGAACCCCAAATCGGTTCCGAATTTGGCGTACGCTTCCCCGGTGGAAAGCAATCCGGTATGCGGATAGAAATAGTGCCCATAGCCCAGAGTGGCGTCCAGTGGCCCGAACGAACGGCTGTATTCCAGATAATAGTCCACTTCGGTGAACTGATTACGTCTCTGATACACATCGGTCAGTTCCAGCGCGCCAAATACGGTGGCTGTGAACCCCTTCCAGGAGATCCAGAAGTCGGGTACGAAGACTGGTTCGTCATTGAAGGACATACCGCGCCAGAGGTATTTGCTGTCCATGGCCAGATCGGCTCCGGCGGTAATTTGAGCCTCGGAACGCACCGAAAACAGCATCAGGATTGCCAAAGAGCCAAGAGCGAGGAGGGTTATTCCCTTGTTCATGTTCTCCGAAATTTCTTTATTCCTTACGCAACGCGATGATGGGGTCTAAACGGGAGGCTTTGGCGGCCGGGTACAACCCGAAAAAGATTCCCACTAAGGCAGCGAAAAAGGTGCCCCCTATAGCCACGCTCAACGGCATGGACACCGGCAGCCAGTGGTTGATAATGATGCCTCCACGCCACGCGAGAAAAACGCCAATCGCGCCGCCAACGAGGCAGATCAGAGTCGCCTCGATCAGGAACTGGCGCAGGATTTGACTGCGCCTGGCTCCCAAGGCCTTGCGGATGCCGATTTCATGGGTGCGTTCAGTTACCGAGACCAGCATGATGTTCATGATGCCGATGCCTCCCACCAGGAGCGATATGCCCCCGATCAGGATGCCCGCCGCGTAGACTCCGAAGGTGATCTGGTTGTAAAAGTTCATCAACTGGCTTTGTTCGTTGATGGAGAAATTGTCGGGTTTGCCCGGAGAAATTTTGCGGCTGCGGCGCAGGATGCCGGTTAACTCGTCTTTCAAATCATTGACCTGGCCGGCGTCAATAGCTTTAACGGCGATGCTTAAATCCCGGCGGCGGCCAAAATGCTTCAGCAGTGTGCCCAGGGGAATGATCACCTGGTTATCCAGACTCATGCCGAAGGAGGTGCCCATTTTCGTCAACACGCCGACCACTGTGTACTGGTGCGCCCCGATGCGGATGGACTGGCCGATGGGATTGCGATTGCGGAAAAGCCGGTTGGCGACTTCCGAGCCGATCACAGCTACGGCGCGATGCGATTCGTAATCCTGCTGAGTGATGAACCGGCCGACTTCCGGAGTAACGTTGCCGGTTTCGGTGTAGGTATCGCTGGTGCCGACGATCCAGACGTTGTCAATGACTTCGGATTCAAACGATACCGGGCGGCCCATGTCCACTTCCGGAGACACCGCCGCGGCTAAGCGGCTTTCTCTTTTTACGGCCTCGTAATCCCACAAGTTCAGGCGGGGGCGGTTGCGGTAGAGAAAGAAATCGTCCTGGATAATCCAGGGGTAGCGCTGCACCCAAACCGTGCCCGAGCCGATGAAGGCGAATTGCTTCTTGAAGGATTCGTTCAGCCCGGCCACAATGGTGACCATCAGCACCACGGTCATGACGCCGATGACGATACCCAGCGTCGCCAGGATGGAGCGCACCTTACTCGATTTTAGAGCGCCCCAGGCGATATTGGCGGCTTCTAACGTATCCCAGAGAAACGTTCGCATATCAGGCTTTATGATTACGCGTGTCCATTTGAATTTTTCCGTCCAGCAGCCGCACGACGCGCGCGGCGCGCGCCGCCACGAACTCTTCGTGAGTGACGACGATTAGGGTGTTGCCTTTAGCCCAAAGTTCGTCAAACATCAGCAGGATCTCTTCGCCGGTGGCGCTGTCCAGGTTGCCGGTGGGTTCATCCGCCAGGATCAGAGAAGGGCTTGTCACCAGCGCTCGAGCGATAGCCACACGCTGCCTCTGACCACCGGAAAGTTCCGCTGGTTTGTGGTGCATGCGGTCGCCCAAACCCACAGCAGTCAGAGCTTCCCGGGCTTTTTGTTTGCGATCGCTGGGACTGATGCCGGCATAGATCAGGGGCAGTTCAACATTGTGCAGAGCATTGGCGCGAGGCAGCAGATTGAAGGTCTGGAAAACGAATCCGATCTGTTTGTTGCGGATGCGGGCCAGTTCGTTGTCATCCAGCGTGGAGACGTTTTCACCCGCCAGCCAGTACTCGCCCTGCGAGGGGGTGTCCAGGCAACCGATCAGGTTCATCAGGGTGCTTTTACCCGATCCCGAAGGACCCATGATAGCCATATACTCGCCATGATTGACCGTAAGGTCAATGCCGCGCAGGGCGAGCACGTCTATCTCGCCGACGCGGTACACCTTGTGCAGGTTCTTCAGACAGATCAGGTCGCAGTTGCCTTCCATTTTACATCCCGCCGGGTTCATCAGAGGAGCTGCTGCGCGTTTCTTTCTTCTGCATATCGCCGCCGCGTTTGACCTTAACTTTATCGCCATCTTCCAGCTTTTGCGATAGCGTGCGGAAAGGCCCGATGACAATGCTATCCCCCAGCGCCAGTCCGGAGAGGATTTCGATGTCGGTGTCGCTGGATATACCGGTTTTAACGGGTATTTTATGTACCATGCCGTTTTCCAGTTTGAACACGACTTCGATGGGTTTATCGTCCTTCTTATCGCCTTCCTTGGTGGAATCCGCCTTGGCGGCGGCGACGGCTTCCTGGGATTTGTCCTTCTTGCCCTTGCCGAACTTCGGTTTGTTGCCCGGTTCGCGCATCACAACGGCCTGGATGGGAATGTGTAAGGTGCTATCGCGCACTTCCGTATAAACATCGGCGGTGGCCGACATGCCGGGTCGCAATTTTTCGGGCACTTCCAGCATGGCGATCTTCACTTGGAAATTGGTCAATTCTTCTGGCGTACCCAGGCCGCGAGTCGTGGCGGTGTGGGCGATTTCCCGCACCTCGCCTTTAAAGGTCGTATCGGGGTAGGCGTCAATCTTGACGCGAGCGGTGTCCTGCAAGACCACATTCACGATGTCGTTCTCGTCAATCTCGATCAGGACTTCCATCTTGGAGAGGTCGGCCACTACGAGAATGACGTCTTCCTGGAATTGTGCGCCGAGGGCGATTTCACCCACTTCTTTATTGACCTGGGAGACGATGCCATCCATGGGGGAGTAAATGGAAGTCTTGGACAGATCATCCTGTGCCTGCTTTAAAATCGCCTGCGCCTGTTCCAACTGCGCGGATTGGAGATCAAATTGCGCCTGCGCCGCTTCCAGGTCAGCCAGGGAAGCCATACCGCGCTGGGACAGCTCTTTGATGCGGGTCAGATCGCTGCGCGCTTTTAGCAAAGCGGCTTCACCGGATTTTTCCGCTGATACGGCTTGTTCCACCGTGGCTTCGTAACGGGCGCGATCCAACCGGACCAACAGTTCGCCCTTTTTGACCCAGTCGCCTTCCTTCACATTCAATTCAAGGATGCGACCGG
Organism: Calditrichota bacterium; assembly: GCA_020051775.1. Classification (GTDB taxonomy): domain Bacteria; phylum Electryoneota; class B3-LCP; order B3-LCP; family B3-LCP; genus JAGVQJ01. The sequence continues at coordinate 7,531 of JAGVQJ010000109.1, forward strand.
ATACGTTAGCCGAGATCTTGACCTGGATTTCCGGCTGCATACGTCCCGTGCCCGAAATCTTTTCCACCAGGCGGCCGGATTTGGATTTTTCCACGGTCACTTCCGTGACATTGCCCTTGCGTTTTTGCAAGTTGCCCGCCACCAAACCGGCCAGGACCAACACGACCACCACCGGCAGGCCGATTTTCAACCACAATCTTTTCTTTTTCTTAGCCATGATGAAACTCTACTGAATGAGATCCGCTAATACGCACCTGAATAAATTCAGATGCTCCTTATTTAAAGTCGTTAAAACGACTGATTCTGTTCGCGTATTACTGTGTATAGCCTTTACGGCAGCAGTGGTTTCAACCACTTAACATTGAGCGAGCACCCGAATTTATTCGGGTGAGCCGTTATCTCAATTTCTGCCCGACCGCGCGTTCCAGGGCCGCCAGATTGGTCCAGAAACTGAAGATATTGGCAATGTAATCCGCCTGGGCTTGTTCATAAGTCACCTGCGCTACGCGCAAGTTGAGCTGCGAGGTGGCTCCCAGGCGGTAGCGCTCCTGTTCCAGAGCAAGTTGGCGGGAAGCTAATTCCCGGTTTTTGCTGGTGACGCCGGATTTCTGGTAGATCTGCTCTAAATTGTAGTAGGCCTGGCGAACTTCCGTCTCAACCGCCAGTTCCTGGCTGCGGCGATCATGACGCGCGTTGTTCAGCGACACCTGGCTCTGTTCGTATTGCAATTTATCGGAGAAGCCGGAGAAAATATTCCAAGACAGTCCCAAACTTATTACGGTGCTGCGGTTGCGAGGGTTGAAAGTCCAATCCACATTGGTGCCGGAAAGTTGCGAACGGGAATGGGATAGGCTCGCAGAAAGCACGGGGAAGAAATCGCCGCGCCGAGTTTTCACCAAGTTTTCCTGATACTCCACCTGTTTTTCGGTGGCGAGATAATCCGGTCGCGATCCCGCTTCCCTGACCAGGTTTTCGAGTGTGAATTCCGGAGCGAAAACTTCCAGATTATCCGCCAGCTTATACCGGGAATCCAAATCAATGCCGACGGTGCGATTAAGCTCTTCACGAGCCAGTCGCAAGTTATTTTGTGCGGTGATGACGGCGTTATCCTGATTCCCCACGTCAATTTCCGCTTGCAGAACGTCCAATTCGGTGACGGACCCGACTTCAAAACGCGCCTGGGCTGCCCGCAGGAATTCCTTGCGCTGATCCAAGAGCTGCTGAGCTAACGTCAACAAACGGTCCTGGGCCAGCACATTATAACAGCCCTGGCGAATGCCGTAGAACAGTTCGTTCTTATAGGCGGAAGTTTGCAACGAGTTGAGATGGTTGAGAATGCGCGCATTGCGGATGCCGTACATCTGCTGGCCTCCCAGCAGAATGTTTTCCTGGATGGTGAAGCCGCCGCCGCTGTTGCGTCTTTCGCTTTCGGGGATGGGAGTCGTCACCGTGCCCACTGCCACGGCTCCGATAGTTGAATCGGGATTCAACACGGCCTGGTAAAGAGAATCCACGCGGGGGTAAGAGGAAACAGTGCCGTCCGGATTCACATAAGATGGCGAGTAGTTCTTGCTCTGGGAAAAGCCGTAATCTACGCTGAGCGAGGGCATCAGGCTTCCCCAGGCGGAGAGATTATTGATCCCCGAAAGACTTTCGGTTTCGACCGTCTTCAAGTAGTCGGGGTTGTGGCGCAACGCCATCCCGTAGAGATCTTCCGGCGTCAGGGTGGCGGAGGAATCCAAGGCTGGGGGAGCTTCCTGCGCCACAACCGCCAGCGCCAGGATCGTCAAAATGAGAAGCGCCAGGGCGCCATAGGTTTTCATCGGCATGGTAAGGCTTAAAGGTTTAAGAGAATGCGAAGTGTGCAGTGGACAGGCGCGCTTTTATCTTTAGACGCCGGTCAACCGCATTTAGTTGCATGCGAAGTTGAAGAAATCAGAACAGCCCCATAAAGGCCACGGAAACCGCGATCAGCAGGGCATACATCCCGAAAACCGTGCCCAAGGACTTCCCCACGCTGAAGCGGTAAAGAACGGCGAAACCCAATCCTATCAGCGCTATACGCCAGAGCGCGAAGACGTCCAGGAACGAACTGACCTTGAAGAGTACGGATTCCTGCGCCTCTTCCGGGAAAAAGGCGGCGGGACTGAAGAACACCATCATGGTATTCTGCTTTAAGGCAAGCGGCAAGCGAAGAATGGAGCCGAGCAGGTCAACCATTCCCGTCCACAGATATACCGAGAACATCTGTTGGAAGGTGGCTTTGCCGGACAGGATGATGTTCCCAACGAACAGCAGCAGGGCCGTCGTAACCAGACTGAATACGATAACCTTCAGGCCCCCCAGCAAGGGCGCGATTTTGCCCGTAAAAGTTTCGCTGGCTTCCTGCATTTTTTCAGCTTGATCCATGGGGATCTTGCCGGCATCAACCATTTTTTCGATACCGCGGGAGGCATCGGCCAGAATGGCGGGCAGCAGCAGATAAACCAGAATGATCGAAGTCAGGACCAGAATGGCCATCGGCACGATCCAATCCGGCCGCGCGGCAACGTCCTTCAAGGTGTTCATCGGCGAAGTGAAAATGCCTATGAAACGCTGGAAGGGGTTGAGGGGAGCGGGCGTCTCGATCTGGGTTTCAGCAGGCTGAAAATTATTAGTCTCTTCCATGAGGCACCTGTAGGTTAAATGGAAGGTTTTATTTTAGATTCAATGACTTCTTTAATCACCTGTTCTTTGATCTTGCGCAGATACGCCAAGGCCGCCTCATACTCGTTGGGGATGAGGCCATCTAATATTGCCTCTTCAATGGCAGTCTTCAGACGCCCCACCAACGGCCCGGGTTCTATGCCGGCTTCCTGCATGATGGTTTCGCCCCGCACCGGCGACTGAAACGCGCGTACATCGTCCTTCTCTTCGACATGGCGCAGATGCTCAACCACCTTCTCGAAGTTGGCCAGATAGAGTTTGACACGGTTGGGATCAGAGGAGGTCACGTCGGCGCGGCAGAGGGTGATCAGTTCATCTATGTCCGTGCCGGCCTCGACGCCCAGGCGGCGCACGGCGGAGTCGGTGACATCTTCATCCGCCAAGTTGATGGGGCGCATGTGCAGGCGCACCAGCTTGCACACATTGTCTATGACGGCTGAAGGCAGCTTCCAGGTTCGGCCCAGTTTGCGGGTCAAGCGCTCGCCCACCACTTCGTGCCCGTGGAAAGTCCAGCCGACTTCAGCATCCCAACGACGGGTGGCGGGTTTGCCGATGTCGTGCAACAACGCCGCCAGACGTGTATCCAGCCGAGCGCCGGCAGAAGCCACTGTATCCAGCACCTTCAAAGTGTGTTCAAAGACGTCTTTATGGCGGGGCTTACGGTCAGGTTTCATGGCCGCCAGCGCAGCGATGTCCGGATAACAGACGTCCAACACTCCGGTGACGTACAGCAACCGCAATCCCACCGAAGGCTGAGGCGACAGCAAAATCTTGATCAACTCCGCGGTTTTACGTTCCATGCTGACATCGCAGAGTCGCTCGCGCAACTCGTGCATAGCCTTCAACAGATCCTGATGCAGCGAGAAGTCGAGCTGGGATGCCAGCCGGGCAGCGCGCAGAATGCGCAGGGGATCTTCGCTTAACGTAGCCGATGCGTTTATTGGAGTGCGGATTAGCCGCTGCCTTAAATCCTCTATGCCGCCGGTGGGGTCTATCAGCTCGTCGCGGCGCGGCGAAAGCGGCAGTACGATGGCATTTATAGTAAAGTCGCGTAGCCACAGGTCGCGAGTCAGCGGATCTTCGGGTAATTTCAGGGGGATTTCGGCGGGAGGGTTTTTTGGCGTCAAATCTCTTGGGCCGGAAATCTCAAATTGGATTCCACCGGCTGGGATTAGCAGGGTGTTGAACTGCGGATTGACGGCCACGGCGCGGCTTTTCAGCAGCTTCGCCACACCGTGGCAAAAAGCGGACACGTCGCCCAACAACAGCAGATCAGCATTGTCAATCTCGGCCTCGGGAGCGGTGATGCGCGCGCGCACGGCTCCGCCCACCAGATACAGGGGTAACCCCTGGCGGCGCGCTTCCTCCACGATTTTTCGCAGAATGGGATTATATAATATTCGGGTAGCTTTCACGCAGGTCTAAATATTAGCTAAAAACAAACGTTAGTCGGGCTGAGTTTGATCCTGCAACTGATTTTGCAGATCCTGCTTCAGCGACTTAAATTTCTCGAGGTCTTTCTTGCGGCGTTCACCGGCTTCCTGGTCCAGCTTGACGGCCAAACCGCGATCCACCCATTCCAAGGCGGTGCGAGGATCGCCCATCTGGCGGTAGCACTTGGTTAGCTGTTTGCAGAGGCCAACCTCGTTGTAGCCGTTGTTTCTTTCCAGCGGGTGCAGGGAATCATAAAGCTGCCGGTAGATCACCGCGGCCTTATTCCATTGGCTGCTTTGCAGGTAGCCGTCGGCCAGCGTCCAGAGGTAGAAGCGGCTGCCGGGATAAAACTTCAAACCTTCCAGCGACAAGCTGATCGCTTCAGAGGGCCGGGCGTGGTCAATCAAGATCCAGGCTAAAGTGCTGCGCGAAATCTCCCGGCTCAGCAGTCCCTCGTTCATGGCACGGCGCACCATATCAATGCCGGCTTGCTTCTCGTCGGGGATCAGGGGTAGCCAATTAATGAAATCCGTAGCGCGGCTGCGCCAATATTTATATGTACCCACACCCAGATAGGCGTCCGCAAAAGCGGGATCTTCCTTCAGGCAATCTTCAAGGTGCCCAACGGATTTCATCCCCAATTTCACCGCAGGCCACCATTTCCCCTGCCGTTGCTCCAAGAGCGCCTTAAAACCCAACAAAATCCCTAAGTAGAGTTTTTTTTCGGATTTGTCGCTTTTATCCATCTTTTCCGCACGACTCCAGGCCAGGTCGTAATGGCGGTCAAACTCCACTTTGTCCGCCCGATCTTCGAAATCCAGCATGCGGCAATAGAGCACTCCGGCCTTCAGAAGCGGCGCCGCAGGATGCCCGGGTACCAACATTTCGAGGCTGTCAGTTGTGCTAAGAGCCTGCAAATAATGCATCATGAACGTTTCGCCGACGATGCGCCGCACTAATGATTGCGCCGTGCTATCCTGAAAAACCGTGCTGCGCGTCTCGGCGGAAGCCATCAGAGAGATGAGAGCAGGCAAAATGACAATGTAACGCATTTTTCGCATAGAATCCGTTAGGCTAATATAGGCACAATATTGATTAAAAGCAAGCTCAATTGCCGTAATCGAGCTTGCCAAATGAGTTTAATATTGTGAATTGCTTGACATTGGCCTTTATTTTGCTTATATTTAATGCGCCTATTCGTTACTGCAACTTTGGATTATCCTCAGAGCACCTTGAATTGAATTGTCCGTAAGTCTGCCGCACCAAATTAGAGTACAGAGCCTTCCAGGGAAAGTTCCCCATTGCATTTATCTGACTGTTATCATCCTTCCCAATACACCAGAAGACAACAGCATACCATCGCACTATACTTTAAGAAGGGAGCGGACATGAGAAATTGGATCTGCTTGCTGATGTGTCTATCTCTCCTGGTCGGCCTGGCCGGCGCTGGAGAGTGGGTGCAACTGACGGCTTCCACGGCGCCGCCTGCTATCCAGATGATGGATCGGTCGCCGGAACACATGATCATCACCAGCGCCATCAATGGCTTCGGCCTGGAAAACTTTACGATCAATGGCGAAGCGTTTCAAATGCCATATCTCGATGGCGAGGCCATGACTTTCCAGGCGGGGTATCCCGAACTGCCTCGGCTGCATCGCAGCTTGATCATTCCCGACAATGCTCGCATGGCTGTGCGCGTAGTCGCATCGGAATACCGCGACGTGCCCAATGTGAAAATCGCCCCCTCCAAGGGACATCTGTTAAGAACCATAGATCCGGCCAGTGTACCGTACACTTTTGCCGAAATCTACGGGCAGAATGCCTTCTGGCCTACGGAGGTCGCGAGCCTGGCAGATCCCTACATCATGAGGGATTTCCGGGGTCAGGTGGCGCAGATCGCTCCCTTCCAGTACAATCCCGCCACCCAGACATTGCGTGTTTACACGAGCTTGACGATCGAGGTTTACCAAGCTGGTTACGGCGGTGAAAACGTTTTCACGCGCACTCGCCCGCTGACTAAAATGGATCCCAACTTCCGTCAGATTTACGAAAAGCACTTCCTCAACTACAATCCCTTGGACTACACTGCCGTGGACGAAGTCGGCCCGATGCTGGTCATCGCCAACAGCGCGTTCCTGAGCACCGTGCAGCCTTTGGTGGACTGGAAAAATCAAAGGGGCATCCCCACCACGCTGGTGAACGTAACCACGATCGGCAACACCTCCTCGGCCATCAAGAACTACATCACGCAACAGTATAATTCCCCTGCCGGCTTAGCTTACGTGCTTCTGGTGGGCGACAATGCCCAGGTCACCTCTTGGATGATCGGCAGCGCCGGTTGCGACCCGGTGTACGGCCAACTCACGGGCGGCGACCACTATTTCGAACTGATGGTAGGCCGTCTATCGGCGGAAAACACCGCTCAGGTCGCCAATCAGGTGGCCAAAATCGTGGAATATGAGAGCCTTCCTCAAGCCGGAGCCGCCTGGTACGCCAAAGGATTGGGTATCGCTTCCAACCAGGGCGTGGGTATCGGCCACTACGGCGAAGGCGATTGGCAGCACATGAATCTAATCCGCGCCGACCTGCTCGCGTATGGGTTCACGCAAGTGGATTCGGTCTATGATCCCTGGGGCAATCAAGGCATGATCACCAATTACGTGAATAATGGCCGCAGCATGATCAATTACTGCGGGCATGGCAGCACCACTTCCTGGGGCACAACCGGTTTCAGCAACACTCAGGTGAACGCCTTGGCCAATGACAACATGTTGCCGGTCATCACCAGTGTGGCTTGCGTCAACGGCAACTTCACGGCTACTACATGCTTCGCAGAAGCCTGGCTGCGCGCTTCCCACAACGGCGAACCTTCCGGCGCCATCGGCTTCTGGGGATCATCTCAGAATCAATCCTGGGCGCCGCCCATGTATGCTCAGGATGAATATGTGGATCTGCTCATCAGGGATTCTTATCATGCCTACGGGACGCTCTGCTTCAACGGCGCCATGAAGATGATTGACATGACGGGATCCACCGGCAACAGCGAAGCCGACCACTGGAACGTCTTCGGCGATCCTTCGCTGCAATTGCGCACTCAGGCACCCTCAGCCCTGACGGTCACTGCACCCGGTTCGGTTAATTTCGGCCAATCGTCTATGGAAGTGACCTGCACCGGTTGCGGCGCGGGCGGCGCTCTGGCAGCCCTGTCAGCTTCGGGCGTGTTGATCGGTTACGGTTACACGAATGCCAGCGGCGTGGCGACGTTGAACTTGACCTGGCAACCGTTAGGCGATAATGCCACTTTAACGGTCACCAGCTACAACCGCACGCCATACGTCGTGACCATTCCGGTGGTAGGTGGATCGGCGCCCAACCTGGATCTAACGTTGACCCCGATCAACCCGCCGATCGTCATCCCAGCCTCGGGCGGATCGTTCAGCTACAACATTTCGTTGACGAACAACGAATCCAGCACCTACAGCTTCGACGGTTGGATTATGCAATACACTCCCGGCGGCGTTTGGCAGGGCCCCATGCTGGGACCGATCAGCGTGACACTGGCGGCGGGAGCCAATCTAACTCGTCTGCGCGTACAGTCGGTGCCGGGCACAGCCGCTCCGGGAACCTACACCTATCGCGGCTACGTGGGCGACTACTCCAACCTGAAGTGGGATTCTTCAGGCTTCGATTACACCAAATCCGCCACCGGCAACGGGCCGTTCGTAACCTCCTGGTTCAACAGCGGCGAAGAATTCCCGGGCCAACCGGCCACGGTATCAGCTCCTGCCCAGTTTGCACTAGAGGGCGCATTCCCGAACCCGTTTAATCCGACCACAGCTCTCAGCTACAAGCTTCAAGCCACAAGCCATGTCCGGTTGACCGTCTGGGATACTGCCGGGAGGTTGGTAAGCACATTGGTGGACGGCATGCGCGAAGCCGGCCAGCACCAGGTGACCTTTGATGGCTCGCATCTGGCGTCGGGTATGTACTTCGTCAGCATGCAAGCGGGTGACTTTAGCGCCGTGCAGAAGATGATGCTGGTCAAATAGTTGCTGGTTGCTAATTGATGGTTGCTAGTAGGGGCGCACGGTGTGCGCCCCGTTTTTTCGATCCCCCCTGCCCCCCCCCTTGATAAGGGAGGAAACCGCGTGGGAGTCGGGCTTGTCCGACCCTTCCCAGGCCGTCATGGACCATTCCATGGCGGCCCAGAAAATAAAAAAAGCGCTCCACCGGAGCGCTTTCAGTTTAACCTTCATACTTGATACTTTATACTTCCATATACGCTTTTTCTTCCCTCGGTTGGCGGGCGCGTTCGACCAACGCCTGCGGCCGGCGCAATTCCTGGCGGCGGGCCAGGATGCGGAAGCGCTGCACGGTTTGCCGGGGGAAAAGATTCAGCACGGGCAACATGGCTCCGGGGTGAGGAGGAACGGCGCTATCCTGCGAAGGCCCGAAGGCGAAGGGCGGCTGCTGCGATTGGTACACGGAAACTTTTACGATTCTCCAGCCGCTGTGAGCCAGCAGCGTTTCCAACGCGCGCGGCGAGAAGAACCAGCGGGGCAGATCGGGAGTTAGCAGCGCAGCGCCTTCGCCATGCAGCGGGAATTCCCATCCTCCGAAATCGGCGGCGCTGATCACCAGCAGCCCTTTTTCGCCCAGCAGGCAGGCCGCTCGCTGCAACAGGGAACGGGGATCGGGATCGTTTTCCAGCGCTCCTTCCAGACGAATCACATCGTATGAAGGGTCAACTTGCGGGCGGCGGGTAAGGCGCGGCGGAGTCTCCTCTTTGCATTCCTCTTCGATCCCCGGGACGGCCAGGGGCTTAAAACCGAACATGCGGGCGGTTTCCAGCAGGTCGGAATTGGCGCGTCCCACATTCAGCAGCAGACCCGGCGGCTGGCGGAACAGACTGATCTCTTCCATTTCCGCCAAACTGAGGTCCGCCGATAGCTGCGATTGAGCTTCGAGTTTGGCGGGTCGGGGAGAGGCTTCCGTTCTCCACGCCAAACCACAACCCCGGCAAGCCACCACGCGAACGTCTCCATCCATAAGCCGAGTGACCGGCTCTTCCGAACCGCATAATATGCAGCGGGTATCTTTGTCTATCAGGGTCGTTTTCATTCTATATCCATTTCATGCCATCCATCGTGCATTGCCAGTGATAAAGGCCAGACCTATTTTTCGGCCAGTTCCGCCTGGCGTTCCTCGCGCTTTTGCGGCGCTTTTAAGGCCGGGGATTTCAGGCGCGGGCCGGATGAGATTTCCGGCTTCGGTTCTGGGATGGGATGCGCTACCGGCAGACCGGCCAGCACCTGCACCGTGCCCAGCGAATCCTTCTGCATTTCGCGGGCAGCCAGGCGCAATTCGCCCAGGATTTCCAGGAACGCGGCGTTCTGCTGATGGAAGAAAGGCTGCACGTCTTCGGTAGATGGACGCATGTATTCCCACATCTCCAGACGGTAGTATTCACGCTTCTCGCCTTCGCCGGCAAATCCATAGAGCTGCGCCAGGCGCGCTTGAACCCGCAGGCCGGTGAAGCGATTGCAGGCGAATTGATACCGGAACAGATGCTGCGCCGCTCCAGCCTCGAGGCGTTCGATGATCTTGCGGGCGCCTTCGGTATAATTCAGGTCAATGTAGAAGACCGCCAGTTTGTCCAAGAGGCGCATGTCCAGCAAAGGCATGTGCTCATAAAAGCGGTCGGCCAGGACTTTTTCCAAGGGGCGTACGAAGAGCGCCAGAGGGCCCGGTTCAGCCTGTACGTCGCAAAGTTTTTCTAACAGATCCACCTGGGTGTGAAGCGGGAATCCGTCCAGCATATTCGCGGCTTGTTGGATGCCGAAATTGGGAGCGGGGCTGGTCCATAAGGAGCGGATCTGTTTATGCAATTTTATATACTGGCGGCCAAGATGCCCGTCGTGCTGTTTGGCTTTGCGACCGGTTTTAACGTCGGGAAAAAATTCCTTCAAGCGCGTCTTCAAGGTCTTGACCAGCACCGGCATGAATTGGTTCAGGTTGCAGCGGTTTTCCACGCTCTTGCGCGCTACCGACCCCAGCTTCTTGCGGGTCTTTTCCTGGGCCAGCAGGTATTCCAAGGCTTCGGCGAAGGCTTCCGGGCTTCCGGGCTTGGCCACGCGGCCGCTGCGCTCATCACGAATCAGGTCGTTCAAGCCCGGCACGTCCGTAACCGCGATGGCCAAGCCTTGCGCCATGGCTTCCAAAACGGGAATATTGTTGCCTTCAAAGTGCGTGCTCAAGGCGAAGATGTCCGTAGCACAGAGAATGTCCAGTCGAGTGGCGGCGCTTTCGGGATGTTCTTCCGGATCTTCCATCATGGCGACGCGGTCATGCAGTTCCAGCGAACAGATCTTCTCGGCGATGCGACTGCGTTCTGGGCCTTCCCCCACCAGCAACAGCACGAAATCGTGGCCGCGTTTCTTCAATAACTGGCAGGCGTCAATCAGGGTGTCGTGGTCGCGGCGGCGGTCGAACGGCGCGGTCATGGTGATCAGCTTGGCTTCGGTGTCCACCTGCAATTTCTGGCGCAAGCGCTGGCGGTCTTCCTTGGTGAGCTGGATGTAGGTCGTATCGGCGGAATGCGGCAGCAAGTGGCCGACGCGGTTGGCCAGCGTGGGCAGCGCCCGGGTCAGCTCATGTTGCAGATTGCGCGTGGCCGGCAACACCAGGTCAACCATATATAAGGCGGACAATTCTTCCAGGGTTGAAATCAGAGCCGGTTGGTCGTCGAATTCGGCCAGCACCAGCGGCACTCCGCCGGCTCGTGCGGCGATCAGGAAAGCCGCGGCTTCAGGGCCCGGCAAGGCGGCCAGCACGGCGTCGGGCACGTCGTCCTTGAAGGTCTCGGAAAACGCTTCCAGGTGGTTCAGCAAGTCATCGGGAGGCAACGGGGGAATTTCCACCGGAGTCAGGGCGAGGCCGCTATCGGCGAAGAGTCCTTCACCGGCGTTTTCCGCGCTGATATAAGTAATGCCGACCTTGAAATCCCGCTTCAGGAAGGGCATGCGGCGGGCCACTTCGGCGGCCTTTTCATCGCTCAAGTTCTTCAGGAAGACCTGGACTCTGGGTTTTACGCTCACGATGACCTCTTCTGGTTGCTGGTAGTTGGTTGCTGGCTGCTGGTAACAAGGGGCTGAAGCCCCTTGTTGATTGGATTGTCGGTTCAAGGGGCTAAAACCCCTTGTTGCTTCGCTCGCAATGGCTATCAGGGCAGGCGGTGCATGGCGTCGGATCGTATTTTAGCAAACCCCGTGCCCTTTTCTGGTTTTGGGCTGTAATCATTGATATATTCGCCGATTATTAGATCACCTTGGAGGGGTGATAAAAGTTGAGAAAAGGTTTTATGGCTAAAAATGAACCGGGGCGGGGGGAGGGGTTTAGGGGGTGCGGCGGGAATTCGCCGGAGGAAATGATAAATGACAAAATCCAAATGACAATTTACAAATACTGCAGCAAAGGTTTATGTCATTCCAGCGGTCGGCACGACCGCCCGTGCCGGGCGCAAGCTGGGATCTAAAAAATTGTGTGGTGCAGAAAATTGCACTTGACATGGGGGGAAAGATATATTATATTGAGATGTTGCGTTTAATCTTGATCATCTTTTTACCGGGAGATCGCCATGAAACGGTTCGTCGTCTACTTTTTGGCGCTGGGTCTAAGCGGCGCGGCCTGGGGGCAGGATAGTTTGAATGTGAGGAAGGTGAGTACATCATTAGTGAACACAGGACCGGCACTGACCGTTGCCGTGGATGAAAGTTACGTTTATACAGGTTGCTGGCCAAACCATTTTCGGATTAATTCGAGATCCGCACCGATGCAATATTTGAGCAAACTTTGGCTGGGAGGCAGTTGTCACAGCCTGGCGATTTCCGGCTCCTATGTTTTTATTGTACAGGATGTGGGAGGTGGGATGTATGTGTTGGATGTCTCTAATCCTAACAATCCGGTGCAGGTGGTGTGGGTGAATGGTTATGGAAATTGGGATCCCCGCGATTTGGCCATTTCAGGATCTTATGCTTATGTGGCCAGCGCTTCTGCCGGTTTCTCGATCCTGGATATTTCCAATCCCGCCGATCCGGTATGGATTGTCATGACTGTGGGGTGGGGGACTCCCGGGAACGGATATCATGGGATAGCCGTTTCCGATCCTTACGTTTATGTGACCAATGAAAACAACGGAAAGCTGTGGGTGGCGGATGTATCCGATCCCTTCAATCCGCTGCAATTGGGCTTCTATCAGGCACCCGCGCCTCACGCCTATGATGTGGCGATTTCGGATTCTTATGCCTATGTGGCGGATGATTCAGCGGGGTTGCGAGTGGTGGACGTATCCGATCCCTCTTATCCGGTGGAAGTGGGCCATTGCGATACGCCAGGGCACGCACTTAATGTGGTGATCTCCGGCGATTTTGCCTACGTCGCTCAGGGTGATTCGGGTATGGCTGTCGTGGATATCTCCGATCCCGCGTATCCTGTGATTGTGGATATATTTCAGACTAATGACTATGCTCATGATTTGGTGGTCTTCGACTCCTGCGTTTATATAGCAGATGACAATTGGGGGGTGCGTGTTGTGGATGTGTCCGAACCAGCCAACACTCAGGAAATATATCATATTGACACAAATCTTAATGAATCGGGGGTGGCAATCGTTGACTCCTTGGCCTATGTGGCAACCTCTGCCGGTCTGATCATAATGAATGTCACCGATCCTACTTTGCCATTCGAAGTGGGGCATTACACCACGGCTGCTGCTCACGACTTGACCGTGTCCGGTTCCTACGCTTATTTGGTCAATGGTACGGCCGGACTCATCATCGTGGATGTTTCCAGCCCAGCTGTACCGCTCGAAGTTGGCCGATATAACACACCGCAACCAAGTAACAATGTGGCAGTTCAAGGCAATTATGCCTATGTGGCGTGTCAAGGACAAGGATTGCGAATAATTGATATATCCAATCCTGCCTCACCCATAGAAGTGAGCTACTATAATCCACCTGGAGCAGTTTACGATGTGGCTGTAAGGGGTAATTACGCCTATGTACCGGTAGATCACAATTATAATTCGTTATATAATGCGGGTCTGCACGTACTCGATATCCACAACCCGGCTGCGCCCGTTGAAATCAGCTTCCTTCACGTGCCGGATACCTGGCGGAGCGTGGCGGTTGCGGGTAATTATGCTTATCTGGGTAACGGGTACACAGCCCTGATGACGGTGGATATCTCCAATCCCGCTGAACCCTTTTTGGCTGAATGGTTAAGTTCACCTGGATTTGCCGAAGAAATAGAGATTTCCGGTAACTTTGTCTTGGGAGCGTGTGGAAATAGCGGTTTGCGGATCATTGACGTCACCGACCCAGAGATTATCTATGAATCGGGCTTCTACAACACACCTGGCCCGCTTTGGCCACTCAATATCTATTCTGCCCATGGCCTGGCAACAACGGGAAGCTATGCTGTCGTAGCCAATACCTACTTTCTCGGCATCTACGACTGCTCCGCCGCGCTGCCGGTCAACCCCTGGCCGGAACCGGAAGCGCAGCCAGCCTCCTTCGCCCTTCATCCTTGCCACCCCAATCCCTTCAACGCCTCCACAGCTATAAGCTACGAGCTGCGAGCTTCGAGCTTCGTGAGTCTGAAAGTCTACGACACTGCCGGGAGGCTGGTGACGACGTTGGTGGATGGTTGGCGGGAAGCGGGTACGCATGGCGCTAACTTCAACGGAGAAGATCTGGCATCGGGGATTTACCTGGCGAAGATGACAGCGGGGGAGTTTTCGGCGGTGCAGAAGCTGGTGCTGTTAAAATAACAAATTAGGGATTCTATCGGATATTGAGCCTTAGCGTGTTACCTGACATCTACCCATGTAGTTTCCGTTTTGCCAGATCCCCAGACCTGACATCAAATTTGAACTGTAGGATCTAAGAATTCGACAGAACGAGTAAGGAGGTCGCCATGAAGCCATTGATTGCTGTATTCAGCGTAGCCATTGCCACCCTCGCCGCCGCTCAGCCACCCGATACGCTCTGGACGCGTACCTTCGGAGAGAACAGTTGGGATCTTGGTTGCAGCGTGCAGCAGACCACGGACGGCGGGTATATCATCGCTGGAAATACAGGATCTGACTTTAATTTTGACGTTTGCGTGATCAAGACCGACACCGCTGGTAACCAACTCTGGCAACGCAACTTTGGCGGGAGCAACCATGAGTTTGCTTTCAGTGTGCGGCAGACGGAGGATGGTGGGTATATCATCGTCGGAGATACCTATTCCTACGGTGCAGGCGGTTATGACGTTTACCTGATCAAGACCGATTCCTCCGGTAACATGGTCTGGCAGCGCACTTTGGGCGGCAGCGGCAATGAGTGTGGTTACGACGTGCAGCAGACCAACGACGGCGGGTACATCATCACCGGATTCACGAATTCTTACGGCGCAGGATATTATGACGTTTACCTGGTCAAGACCGACACCTCCGGAAACCAGATTTGGCAACGTACTTTCGGCGTCAACAGTGATGATCATGGTCGCAGCGTCCAGCAGACGGCCGACGGCGGGTATGTCATCGCTGGATACAACCGCTATGGACACGGTTACCTGGTTAAAACCGACGTTAATGGCGATTCGCTCTGGACGCGTATGTTCTTCTGGGACTTTTATCATTATGGTTATAGCGTGCAGCAAACCACGGATGGCGGATATATCATCACAGGCTCAAAGCAATCTTACAGCTCGGGGCCTTATGATGTTTACCTGATTAAAACCGACGCTAACGGAGATACGCTCTGGACGAGCTCTTATGGCGGCTCCAATTTCGATTGGGGTCACAGTGTGGAGCAGACAACCGATGGTGGGTACATCATCACCGGCTACACCTATTCCGATGGTATCGGTAATCAGGTCTGCCTGATCAAGACTGCCGGCTCCGGCGACCTGGTCTGGCAGAGCGCTGTCGGTGGCAACTATGACGATCGGGGTTGGTGCGTGCAGCAAACCACGGATGGCGGGTATGTCATCGCCGGCTACACGCAGTCCTACGGTGCGGGTCCTTATCACCTTTACCTGATCAAGACCGATGTCGAGGGAACTCCTGTGGCACCATCGATTAATCCCAACCAACCGCAGGATTTTGTTTTTGATGACCCCCATCCCAACCCCTTCAACGCCTCCACAGCTATCAGCTACGAGCTGCGAGCTGCGAGCAACGTGTCTCTGCGGATTTACGATACTGCCGGGCGGCTCGTCAGCACTCTCGTGGAGGGCTGGCGCGCAGCAGGTACGCACGAGGTGATTTTTGACGGTTCCAGTCTGGCATCGGGGATTTACCTGGCGAAGTTAGAGGCGTCGGGGTCAGGGACGACCCCGATTACCGAGGTGCAGAAGATGGTGCTGCTTAAATAATTACTCATGAGGCGCAGCTCGTTTCTGTAAACGGTTCATCTGTGGTGGTGGGACTTGTCCGTTAAATGACAACAATAAAATTATATAATTTTTGAATAAAAGCTTGACAACGCACCCAAAATTCATTAAATTATAGGCGCTTCCAAAGCCCTGCTGACCGTGGCATGATCTTACCAATTTTCCTTTCTTTACCTCTCCTCCGCAAATCCGATATCGGAGTGTTTACCCGAAAAACTGATAAGACGTAAACAATATCCTTATCGGCGGCATGCCTGGCAGTTGGCATGACGCGAATTCAAGACCCCAAAAGCTAAATAAAGGAGATCGGTATGAAAAAATTTTCGACGATTGTTTTGTTAGTGGTTCTGGCAGTGACCAGCGCTTGGGCTGATGAAGTTAATCGGGAGTCGGTGTTCACAAATAATGACGCCAGCCCCAACCTCGGCCCGGTGAAGATGGCGGGATTGATGGATAGTCCCTGGGACACCCTGTTCTCCTGGCGTGCAGAGGACGGTGCAACCAACCTGTTGCTGGGCGCAGCCTACGCCGGAGGGTACTTCTGGGCGACCGGCGGCGGCGTGAGCTCAGCCGTAACCACCGACAACAAATACTACCGCTATACCAATGCCGGCGCCATAATAGACTCATTCCCGCAGCCTACCAATTCCGGTTGGGGCTGGCGGGATCTGGCATTTGACGGCACTTATCTGTACGCCGGCTGCGAAACTGCGACCATCGTGGCATTCGATCCCACCACTGGAGCTTTAGTTCCCGGCATGGATTTTCCGAAGCCTGCAGCCTTGGCCATCGCCCGCGCTCTGGCCTATGATCCGGTGACGGATCATTTCTGGAGCGGCAATTTCGGCTCCAACATGATGGAGTTTGACCGCAGCGGCAATGTGATCTGGTCGGGATCTCCTGCACCCTTGGCCGCCGTTTACGGGTTGGCTTGGGACAGCGATCCTTCCGGCCCTTGTCTCTGGGTTTTCGATCAAGGGGGATCTGGATGTGTCTTCCACAAATTCGATCCCGTCACGCACACTTTCACGGGAGAATCCCACTCTCTACCGTTGATGCCCGGCAACACCGCGGGGATCGCCGGTGGCGCAGAGATGAACAACACCTGGAATCCATCTTTATGGACGATGGTGGCCATGGTTCAAGGTACGCCAACCGACCAGGGCTGCGTGGTGGAAATCCGCAACAACGCCAATCCTTATGCCCCCAACAGTCCGACCAATTTCACCTTGGCCAACAACGGTGAACAACTGATCGCTTCTTTGGGGTGGACGAATCCCACCACGACCGTCAATGGCAATCCCTTGGTCGCCATCAACAATGTGACGATCAAGCGCAATGGCGTTCTCCTGACCGCCTTAGTCGGCACCCCCGGTCAGGTCATGACCTACAGCGATAACGTGCCCTCCGTGGGCAATTACAGCTATATGGTTTACTGTGTGAATGACTCCGGCGATGGCATTCCGGTCAGCGGCGCGGTTTGGATCGGTTTGGATGTTCCCGGCGCACCTACCGGAGTATCCGCCACCAACCCGCTTCCGTTGCAGGCTCTGATTTCCTGGACGGATCCCACCCAGGGCGCTCATATGGGCTACTGGCCACCGGGATCCTGGACCGGCCAGAAGATTTACCGCGATGCCGCTCTCATTCAAACCCTACTCGGCACCAACACCAGCTACACTGACGTCGTTTCCGTTCCCGGAACTTACACCTATGGGGTAGCCTATTACAATGCCTCGGGTGATGGCCCTACGGTCAACGCCGCGCCGCTGTATGTTTCCGGCCAACCTTTCAGTGGAAGCTACGATATCGGTGGTGGGAACAACGATTACCCCACGATCCTGGCGGCTGTCGCGGCTCTGACCAGCGGGGGTCTCGCCGGGTCGGTTACGTTCAATGTGTACAACGGCACGTATGATGGACAGGTCAACCTGCCCAACACTATTCCGGGCTTGAGCTCCACCAACACGCTGACGATTCAGGCGGCCACGGGTCAAAATCCGGTCGTCGTGAACACCGCCGGCACCACCTCGACTACCGGCAATGGATTCTATATTACCGGAGCCGACTACATCACCATCAAGGGCCTGGAAATCACCAACTGCTACTATGCCGGTATCTTCGCGACGTATTCCAGCACCGACAGCTCCAAGTACCTCACCATCGAGGACAACTACATTCACGGTATTGCCCCAGCCTCGACCGGTTATGGAATTTACGCTTACCGGAACGTGGAATCCAAGTTCCTGAATAATGAGATTCAGGGCGATTACTACGGGATGCAGATTTACTACTCGAGGAACTGTCTGATTGCGAACAACCTGGTTTACGGTCAGGATTACTATGGTATTCGTAACTACTATGGCGGCGATAACAAATACTACTACAACTCGGTCTACCTGAACTCGAATTACGCCACGACGAATTACGCTTCGTACTTCTACAATTCGGCCGGGTGCGACATTAAGGACAACATCTTCTACAACGCCGGATCCGGCTCAACGACGAAATACGCCATTTACCTCACCACTCTGACGACCTACCCGGTGACGAGCGACTACAACGATCTGTATGCGCCCAACAGCAGCGTGGGGTACTACGCCGCTGCTCGAACATCACTCGCTGACTGGCAGCTCGCCACCACCCTGGACGCCAACAGCATCAGCGCGGATCCCAATTTCATGAGCGTGGTGGAACCCTACAATCTGCACATTAGCTCCGTCGGTTCTTCGTTTGTGAATAACGTGGGAACCCCGGTGGCGGAAGTGACGGTGGACTTTGACTATGAAACCCGCAGCGCCACGACTCCGGACCTCGGTGGTGATGAGTATTCCCCGGCGGCCGGCGTCTTCCTGACCAACGGACTGGTCAATCCACCCATTGGAAACACGGCTACCAATTTCGTTTACCAGATCACCTACACCAACTCCGGCAACGTCGCGCCGACGACCGCACAGGTGTATGTTGATAACGTGGCTTACGCTTTGGTAGACTCCACGGGTGGCAGCGGCAACTATGCCACCGGAGTTGATTTCTACCACACTACTACGCTGGCGGTGGGCGCGCATGATTACTACTTCGAATTCGTCGCTAATGCAACGACCTATCGCTTCCCCGAAACCGGCACGTTGGCCGGCCCCACAGTCTATTTAGCTCTAACGGGTAGCTACGATATCGGCGGCGGGAACAATGATTTCCCCACAATCGTAGACGCTGCCACCGCTCTGAACAGCGCGGGATTGGGTGGAGCTGTCACCCTCAACGTGTTCAATGGGACGTATGATGGACAGGTTCACCTGCCAAACACCATCATGGGCTTAAGCGAAACCAATACGCTCATGATAAAAGCAGCCACCGGACAGAATCCGATCGTGGTCAACACGGCCGGCACAAGCTCGACGACGGGCAGCGGCTTCTACGTCACCGGCGCCGACTACATCACCATCAAGGGTTTCGAGATCACGAATTGCTACTATGCCGGCGTCTTCGTTACCTATACAGGAAGCGATAGCAGCAAGTACGTCAACATCGAGGGTAACTACATTCACGACATCGCGCCGACAACTTCCGGTTACGGCATCTATGCGTATCGCCTGAAGTACGGCAATATCCTGAACAACAAGGTTCAGGGCGATTACTACGGGATCGTTCCCTACTACGCTTCCTACTGCCTGATTGCGAATAACCTGGTGTACGGTCAGGACTACTATGGAATTCGCAACTACTATGGCACCTACAACAAGATCTACTACAATTCGGTGTACCTGAACTCCGACTATGCCACAACCAACTACGCGACCTATTTCTACAACGCCACAGGTTGTGATCTGAAGAATAACATCTTCTTCAATGGCGGTTCGGGTTCCACCACCAAGTACGCCATCTATATCTCCGGCGCACTGGCGACCTACCCCATCACCAGTGATTACAACGATCTGTATTCTCCCAACAGCAGCGTCGGATACTACACTGCCGCTCAGGCGAACCTCGCAGCCTGGCAGGCAGCCACCGGTCTGGATGCCAACAGCCTCAGTGCGGATCCCAATTTCATCAGCGTAGTGGCTCCGTACGATCTGCACATTAACAATACGGCTCCTTCGCCGGTGGATGCCATGGCCAATCCGGTGGTGGAAGTGACGGTGGATTTCGACTACGAAGCCCGCCATGCCACAACCCCGGATATCGGCGGGGATGAATTCTCGGTAATCAGTCCTGCCACTTTGGAAATAACCCTGACACCGATCAATCCACCCATCGTCATTCCCGCCAGTGGCGGCAGCTTCAGTTTTGATGCCACGCTGACGAACAATACCACCAGCCCGGCCACTTTCCAGGCCTGGATCAAAGCCCAACTTCCAAACCTGAGTTGGTATCCGGCTCTGGGACCGCTCACCCTGACGCTGCCTGCTAGTCAATCCCTTGTCCGGCTGCGCACGCAGCAGGTACCGGGGAGCGCTCCCGCGGGACTGTACACCTATCGCGGGTGGGTGGGGACTTACCCCGCAGACCCGGTGGACAGCTCGGACTTTACTTTCACCAAGTCCGCCGTTGGCAATGGACCTTCTGTGGGCGTATGGGCTTGCTACGGCGAACTCTTCCCGGGAGAAATGCCGGTCTCGGTTTCCATCCCAGAAATCTTCAGCCTGGGTCAATGCAGCCCCAATCCCTTCAATCCGACGACCTCCATCAGCTACGGATTGCCGGTGGCCGTGCGAATCAGCCTGAAGGTCTTTGACGTTTCCGGCAGGTTGGTGGCGACGCTGGCTGACGGCTGGCAGGATGCGGGCATGCATCAAGTCACTTTCGACGGATCGAAGCTGGCCTCCGGTCTTTACTTTGTACAGATGCGAGCGGCAGATTTCAACTCTGTCAATAAGATGATGCTGATTAAATAGCCGCTCATTTCTGATTGCTCAATGTTCACAGGGGCACGGCATGCCGTGCCCCTGCTTTTTCTACTTCTTACGGTTCATCTTCCACCAGCGGCACAGTATACCACTTGCCGTGGCGCTTGAGGCGCAGAGTCGGTAATCCGTAGATCGGATTCTCCGAATCCGACGGTCGGAAATCAGCCAACCCCAGACTGAATCCCGTCCCCGGTTCCGCTCCGCGATAGACCAGCGACCCCTCTAAAACCGCAGCGATTTCATCATACCAGTAGAATACCGTCTTTCCCTCTTTATCCTTCGATCCCGGCAAATGAGCGCAGGTGCGGATGTCTTCGCCACAAACCGAGCAAGCTGGCTTTTGGTAAGCGAACGAGATGGAGGCTTCGCTGTACAACCCGCCGTCAATGGCCACGCGCAGGTCGTCGGCGGACGAATGTCCCCGCAGCCAGTAAAAACGCGGCGCGACGTAGCGGTGGTTCTGGTGTTCGATGAGGTCGCCGCCGAAGAAGCGCGCCACTCCCAGGCTGCGTTTGTCGTGGCCGACCAGTAGGGGCGCTCCCTGAATCATCGTCAGCAGTTTGGGCAAGTCTGAGGTGCGGAAGCAACCGAAATAAGCGTCCACGGCGTCTCCGGCCAGGCGGCAACGGCGCACAAATACGTCCCGCGCTGACACCGGCACCGGCGGAGGATTGGGCAGGCTGTTGATGGCGCGGATGTCCTCGTCGGTGATCAGGCTCGCTTCGCGCACGAGCGGCCCGGACAGTTGTTGGTGAATCATGATGACCTCCTGAAAATTAGTGACTTTAATTGTGATTTTCTACGCAAAGCGTACGTATTATGAGGAAACAGTTTAGGTCTATTACACGGAAGGAATGCAAACGATGAAGAAACCGAAAGATATTCTGACCACCGGTTTCGGCGCGCCGGTGGAAAACGATCTGAACTCTCAGACCGCCGGGCCTAAGGGTCCGGTTCTGATGCAGGACGTGCATCTGCTGGAAAAGCTGGCGCACTTCGACCGCGAACGCATCCCCGAACGCGTGGTGCACGCCAAAGGAGCGGGTGCGCACGGATACTTCGAAGTCACACATGACGTGAGCCGCTACACGCGCGCCAAGTTCTTGAGCGAGGTCGGGAAGAAGACCGAGGTATTTTTGAGATTTTCGACGGTGGGCGGGGAGAGGGGATCGGCGGATTCCGAACGCGACCCCCGAGGCTTCGCGTTGAAGTTCTACACGGAAGAGGGGATCTACGATATGGTGGGCAACAACACGCCCATCTTCTTCATCAGAGACCCGCTGAAGTTCCCGGATTTCATCCACACGCAAAAGCGGAATCCAGCCACCAACCTCAAAGACCCGGATATGTTCTGGGATTTCCTCTCACTAACGCCGGAATCATTGCACCAGGTCACCATCCTGTTTTCAGATCGTGGCACGCCCCGGAGCTACCGCACCATGAACGGTTACAGCAGCCACACCTATATGTGGTACAATCAAAAGGGCGAATACTGCTGGGTGAAACTTCACTTCAAGACGCTGCAGGGGATCAACAACTTCACCGGCGAAGAGGCCGACCGCATGCGCGGCGAAGATCCGGACTGCGTCACTCGCGACCTGCACGCCGCCATCGCCAAAGGAGATTACCCCGCCTGGCGCCTGGAAATCCAGATCATGACGCCCGAACAGGCCAAGAGCTATCGGTTCGATCCGTTCGATCTGACCAAAGTCTGGCCGCACGCCGATTTTCCTCCGGTGGAAATTGGACGATTGGTCCTGAATCGCAACCCGGAAAACTACTTCGCCGAAGTGGAACAGGCGGCCTTTTCCCCGGCCAACTTCGTGCCGGGCATCGGGCCCTCGCCGGACAAGATGCTGCAAGGGAGATTGTTCAGCTACCACGACACGCATCTGCATCGCCTGGGGCCCAATTATCATCTTCTGCCCATCAATGCGCCCAAGGGCGCAGCGATGAACAGCTACCAGCGCGACGGCTTTATGCGCTTCGACGCCAACGGAGCGGGCGGCCCGAACTACTGGCCCAACAGCTTCGGCGGAGCCGAACCCGATGCCGGCGTGACTCCGCCCCCCATTGACGTGGCCGGGATGGCCGCGCGTCATGCCTTCGTGCTCGGAGACGTGGATTTCGTGCAGGTCGGCGATCTCTATGCCCGTGTGATGACCGACACCGACCGCGATCACCTGGTGCGCAACATCGTCGGTCACTTGCGCAACGCGCAGAAGCGCATTCAGCTTCGCCAGACGGCACTGTTTTATAAGGCTCACCCCGAGTACGGCGCTCGCGTGGCCAAGGGATTGGAACTGGACGTCAAAGAGGTGGAACGCCTGGCCAAGATGTCGCAGGAGGAGCGCGTCGCGGCGACGGCGAAATAAAACTGAATGCTTCTCGTTAAAACCTAACCCGCTCACCCCTCGACCCCGAAGGAGACTATTCTTTCGGGGTCGCCATCTCTGAGCGTCACGGTTTGTCACGCCTTGGGTCTTGAAGCTGATTGTGAATCAAAGTGAACTCCTTTGAAACGAATTGACTTGACATTTTGTTAAATTATTGGTACATTAAAGCACCTTAACTGGAGAAATCATGATTTATAGCAGAATCACAGTTGATCCCGAGCAGATGGGAGGCGTACCCTGTATACGCGGGCTTCGCATACCGGTGGCTACGATTGTGGGGTTATTGGCGGAAGGAGTCAGCGAGAAGAAAATCCTCGATGATTATCCGGATATAGAACCGGAGGATATTCGGGAAGCGCTCCACTTTGCAGCAGAGAGCGTGCGAGAAAAGCAAGTTCCAATGCCGGTGTGACATGCAGTTTCTGATTGACAACGCCTTATCACCGAAGCTTGCCGAAATGCTGCGGGAGAATGGCATCGAAGCTGTCCATGTACGCGAAATCGGATTGCACGCTGCACCGGATATCGTCATTTTCGATAATGCGAAAAATAACGGCCAAATTATCGTATCTGCAGACACCGATTTCTCCGCAATCCTGGCACGGCTTAAATCCACAACACCTTCCGTGATCCTGTTCAGAACCAGTCGAAAACAAACTGAATATCTCTTTGACCTACTGACTCGCACCATAGGACGGTTTAAATCGGATCTGGAGCTTGGCTGTGTTTTAGTGTTCGATGACCGTCGCGTGCGGGTCAGGATGCTACCGATCATGAAATGATCATAATAACCACGCAAAGCCGCCCAGAACGCAAAGAAAATAAATCAGTGGAATCAGCGAAATCAGCGTAATCCGCGGTTCAGAAAAGGAGGTTCTATGTTCCGGCGAAGTGTCGTGGCAATAGCGGTGTGGGTGGTGCTGGTGGGGGTAATATTTTTGTGGTCTAATCCGTGCAGCGCTGCCAAAAGACATATACTAAAAGAGCATGATGACAAATATATCGCCGAATTTCCTTCAGGATTTGTAGTGTTCGAATGGTATGGAGGATCAACTCCTGACGTTGATGATGATGTGGTTGGCGATTTTGAATTATACGGTTTTAAGGACGTTTACAATGTCTCCCAAGATTCAGAATTTCGTGTTTACATTGAAGATTACTGGCTAGATTGGGAAGACGCTTTAGAATTAATGTATGATTGATTAATTAACCTTGGAGACATAATAGCAACAGCTCTCCCCTTCCCCAAAGGACAACTATGAATTACGAAATCTACTGCGACGAGAGCCAGCCTGACGTTTTTTGGTCTCAATCCAATGAACGAGCTAAATATTTAATGATCGGCGGACTCTGGCTTCCAGCCGAGTTGCGGCAAGATATTAAACACGACATTAGAAATATTAAGGAAGAATTTCGAATCAAGAGCGAATTCAAATGGCATAAGGTACATTCAAGCAAAGAATTGTTCTACATGGCTTTGATTGATCTTTTTATGAAATACGGGGATCAGCTCAGGTTTCGTTGTATTGCAGTTGAAGGGGATAAAGTAGATCTCGTGAAATTCCACGAGAGCGATGCGGAATTGGGATTTTATAAGTTTTATTATCAAGCAATCGTTCATTGGATCTTTGATTTCAATGAATACAGAATATTTTGCGATGAAAAAACTAACCGAGTTGGGGACCGACTAAAAACTTTGAGGAGAACTTTGGATTGCTCGAATATTTCATCAAAAATCATTTCTGTTCAGGCTTTACCTTCGAAAGAATCTGTTTTAATACAACTTACTGATTTATTACTTGGAATGGCATCTTCACGATTAAACGAAACAGTAAAACCTGAATCAATCAAGGAAAAACTGATAGTTTATTTAGAACAGAGATTGGGTGTAAAGCTACTCGGACCCACTAGGAAGATTGAACAGAAATTCAATATTTTTAAGATTAATCTTCAAGGAGGGTGGTAAAAATGTTTCATCCTCCAAAGGTGCTCTATTCAACCGAACGAGAATACCGACAGCATTTTGAAAGAACTTATTGTAAACACCCCCTGACTACATTTGATGGAATTCAGGTATTCTTCAAAAAAACAGATTTTGCTCATTGCATGTATGAAAGCTCAAACAGGGACGGTGTTAAGGATGCTTTTTCAAAAGAAAGAGCCGAGCGAATAGATTGGATAAAAAGCACACTAACCAATCCTTTGGCAGATTTATACGAAGGATGGGATCATAGAACAAGATCAGGTGATCCAGATTGTCGAGTGGCGGTGGTTTACGAGGATTTCGTAGTAGTGGTTAGGATTTATATGGGAAGGAATGCAATTATCAAGGCTAATTTTGTCACCGCTTATGTTGCTGATAACAGCATTGCTAAAATTCGGAGCATGCCAAGGTGGGATAAAAATAAAAGCCGCTGGTTCGCTATGCTGGCCCAGCGGTCGAAGCCTCGGTAAGTTCCTTACACTTGGTAAAGAACCCTAATATAATATACGCGTAAATCAAGCACTTGTCAAGTAATTTCTTAATTTTCTAAATAAGATTTCGACGGAATCAAGACTGAATCAAATTGCTACCACCCCCTGTAAACTCCTATAAAAGTGCCAGTCTGAGACCGGCGAGCATAGCCCATCTCATAGATGGGCGGGGTGGGGTTTGATACTTATACGATAATATAACACATGAAGTTGCGATTGTCAAGCCATTTCTTTATTTTCGATCGGCTTTATAACCGCCAGGTCGCGGTCTCACATGGTTCCCTTCCGGGCTTGGCCTCCGGCGTCTACCTCGCCCAGGTGCGGGCGGGAGAGGCAACAGCGCGGGAGAAAGTGGTGTTCCTCAAGTAATGAAAAATGCAATATACAAAGTGAAAAATGAAAAATGGATTCCGGATCGGGCTAAAACCCGTCCGACGGGTGGCCGGGCCAGCTTGATGGCCCGGAACATAAATTTTAATTCTATGATATCGAATGCCGACCCATTTTGATCAAGAATCTCACGCCCATTATCTCACCTTCTCCTGCCTGCGTAATTTACCGCTGTTCAGCGGGCCTGAGTTCTTCGACCTTTTCATTCAGAGTTTGGATCGAGCGCATCGCAGGTTGGGAATTAAATTGTATGGTTTCGTGATTATGCCGACTCATGCTCATCTCTTGGTGTATCCTGCAACTTCAATCGCGACGTCCGCCCTTCTAACCGCAGTGAAACAACCCTTTGCACATCGGGCTCTAGAATATTTACAACTTCACCAACCGAGGATTTACGAAAATTTATGGACCCATGCTGGCGCCAGAAGAGTGAGGCGTTTCTGGCAGGAGAGAGGAGGCTATAATCGCGATCTTTTCTCAGTGGAAGCCTTTGAAAAGACTCTGGATTATATGCATCTCAATCCGGTTCGTAAAGGACTGGTGGAGGCGCCAGAGGAGTGGAAATGGTCAAGCGCTCGATTTTATAAAACTGGCGTATCAGATTTGATTGAATTGGATTTGCCTGATTGGAGGTAGATTGTCCGGGCCATCAAGCTGGCCCGGCCACCCAGGGGACAAGCTGGCCCGGCCACCCAGGGGACAAGCTGATCCAGACACCCGTCCGGAATGACACGACAAGCAGAGACGCTTGCCCTACCACTCCCCAAGAGCCGAATCCTGAATCCCGAATCCCGAATCCTGAGAAATTCCCTTGCTTTCCCCCCGTCCTTTTGCTATACTTAAGCGAAAGTGAAATAACCCACAAAATCACAAATCCCTCCTGCCCCCCTTAGTAAGGAGGGGATCTAACCATCAAGGGAGATCTATGTCCAAGGCTCAAGATCCTTCCCAGCAAGCCGGGCCGCTGTCACTGCCCGAGAACGCCATGCGCGAGCTCAAGCCCGGTGAAACTTACATCCCCTGCATACCCGCTCAGACGGGCGTGCCGGAAGTCACCCGCCGTTCGGTGATCTTCGGCATCGCCATGATCCTGCTGTTTTCGGCAGCGGCGTCCTACATCGCTCTGAAACTGGGCCAGGGCATCGAAACCGCGATTCCCATCGGCATTCTGGCCGTCGGATTTTCGGCCATGGCACGGCGCAAGAGCATCCTGATCGAAAACGTCAACATCCTGGCCATCGGCGCCACCTCCGGCATTCTGGTCGGCGGATCGGTCTTCGTCATGCCAGCTCTCTTCATGCTGAATCTGCAAGGGACCAGCGGCGTGGGCACCTTCATGCAGATCTTCCTGGTGCCGTTCCTGGGAGCGGTTTTAGGCGTGTTGTTCCTGATCCCCTTCCGCAAGTATTTCACCACCGAGATGCATGGCAAGCTCCCCTTCCCCGAAGCCACGGCCACCACGGAAATCCTGGTTGCGGGTGAAAAAGGTGGATCCTCGGCCAAGGTGCTGGTCTACAGCCTGGGGATCGGCATCGTGCTGGATTACCTGGCGCTGACTTTCCGCACCTGGTCGGACGTGTTTTCCACTTCGGTTATTCCCGCCTGCCAGAGTCTGACCGATAAGGTCAAACTGGTGTTTTCCATGAATACGTCAGCAGCCGTACTGGGTCTGGGAATGATCATTGGCGTGCGCTACGCTTCCATCATCATGGCCGGATCGCTGTTGGCCTTCTTCGGATTGATCCCGCTCTTCGGGTTCATCAGCCCGGAGATCTATGGGACTCACACCTACCGGGAAATCTTCTTCGGCGGCTTCACCGGGCCCGACGGTTCCACAGTTGCCGGAGTGCGCAGCATCGGCATCGGAGGCATCTTCGCGGCAGGCGTCATCAGCATCCTGAAGATGTCCAAGGTGATCAAGCAGGCGTTGCAACAGGTGCTGTCTCAAGTATTCAAGAAGCCGGTGGGCGGCGGATCGGGCGACAGCGGATCGCGTCTGGAACGCGACATCAAGATGTCTACGGTGATGGGTCTGGGCGTGGCGCTGGCGGTGGTGATCTTCATCTACTTCCGCTTTGTGGCCGTGGCCTCGGAACCCAACGCCACGGGGATCGCACTGATTTCGCTTATCATGACCTTCCTGATCGTCTTCCTGTTCACGGCGGTATCCGCCTGGGCCATTGCCATGATTTCGGTGACCCCCATTTCCGGCATGACCATCACCACGCTGATCATCGCGGCGGTAATACTGTCCACGCTGGGATTGGCGGGAGATTCGGGGATGCTCGCCATTCTCCTCATCGGCGGCGTGGTTTGCACGGCACTTTCCATGGCCGGTTCGCTGGTGACGCAGTTTAAGATCGGCCAGTGGCTGGGATCCACGCCCAAGACGATTCAGTGGTCCAACATCATCGGGTCGGTGCTGGCGAGTCTGGTGATCACGGCGGTCATCATCCTGTTCGCCAACGTCTATGGCTTCGGCCAGCCTACGGCGGAACATCCCAACCCGCTTCCCGCGCCGCAGGCATCGGCCATGGCGGCAGTCGCCAAGGCCTTCCTGGGCGGACAGGGCGCTCCCTGGATGCTCTACCTGGCCGGAGCGGTCACAGCCGTAGCCATCAGCATGCTGGGAATTTCCCCGCTGGCCTTCGCGCTGGGCATGTACCTGCCCATCGAACTGAACAGCCCCATCCTCCTGGGCGCTTGCGTGGGTTGGTTGATCAGCCACTCTTCCAAGGACGAAAAAACCAGCAAGGCGCGCAGTGAGAAGGGCATCCTGATAGCGTCCGGCCTTATCGCCGGCGGCGCGTTGGCGGGCGTATTCGACGCCCTCTCCAAGACGCTGGGATTCGAGCCGGAACTCGGTTTGTCGGAAGGCTTCAAGAACTGGCTGGGTCTGTTCGTGTTCTTAGGGTTGGCCACCTGGCTGTATTGGGATTCCAAGAAGGCCAAAGCGGAACATTAAAAGAGAATACAGGACACAGGACACAGAAGGGGCGGGGGTGATCTCCCGCCCTTTGTGTTTGAGATCGCAGATTGCGATCTCAAGGGATTATCCGCCACTATGTTTTGAGGTCACGATTTGCAACCTCAAAGATTACAATTGTCCAAGGAAATGAAAATGAAAGAAAGAGAAAATACGCTGACTCCGTTAAACCGAATCGCGAATCTCATCCTCCAGATACGCGGGGGAAAAGTCATTCTTGACCGGGATTTAGCTGCCTTATATGGAACAACTACGAAAAAATTGAACCAGGCCGTTAAACGTAACATTGATCGGTTTCCTGCAGATTTCATGTTCAATTTAACCGATGAAGAGAAGCTGGAGGTGGTCACAAATTGTGACCGCTTATCAGGATTAAAATTATCGAGCTTTCTGCCATTCGCTTTCACCGAACACGGCGCATTGATGGCAGCCAGTGTCTTGAACACCAAGCAAGCCATTCAAGTCAGCGTCTTCATTGTGCGAGCCTTCGTCAAAATGCGTGAAATGTTGTCCACACACAAAGAAATTACACAAAGATTAGACGACCTGGAGTGTAGGCTGAAAGGTCATGATGAGACCATTCAAACTCTCATATCGGCGATTCGGGAATTAATGCAACCGCCTGCTCCCAGAAAATTGAAGGTGGGGTTCAAGAAGGATAATTAGCAGTGGCCCTTAGCATTTTCGACGACAAATCCCATCCCCCCCAACCGGACGAGATCAATCGGATTCTCGGTTCCACCGCTAAACTCTGGCAAGCAATCATTTCGCATGTAACCGAATCCTACTCACCCATCACAGAGCAATGGAACTTCGCCGGAGGGAAATATGGCTGGTCGCTGCGGTTGAAAGTTAAGGATCGTGTAATCATCTATCTGACGCCGCAGAAGGATCAATTCCTGGTGGGGATCGTGTTGGGGGAAAAAGCGGCTGAAGCCGCGCATGAGAATGGCCTTCCGCAGGCGGTGTTGAATCTCATTGACGCTGCACCGAAATATACAGAAGGGAGAGGGATTCGGATTCGGGTGACAACGCAGGATGAGGTTGCGGTAGTGAAGAAATTAGTACTCCTGAAGTGATGAAGTTAGCAACGAAATTTTCTCGCAATATGAGATAGCACTTGACTTTGGCTGTTAATGGTCATATATTGTAATAATGTCAGGGGGAAATGAAATGAATCCTGAAGTCAAGAAACAGTGGCAATAAACGGAGCCCACCATAAAGAAACTTACTCTTTTTATTCTAATTACCGCGCTGAGCGCGCTTCCCGCCTGCGCTTTTTAGTCGGGGACCGTCCAGGATCAGATCATCAGTCAGGACGATAACCTGCTAGGCTGGTACACCCGGTCGGTAGTGGATAATCAGGGAACCATCCATACGGTCTGGAACGAGCGACTGGTGAACTATCCCACGCAGCAGGAGATTCACTACTCGCGTTCGATGGATGGCGGCCTGACCTGGTCCTCGCAGACGGTCGAACAGATCGTCAGCTTTCGCGGGGTGGCGGATTTGGCTCGCCCCGCACTTCCCTGGCATCGCCTCGTCTCCAATCTCGGCTGGCCGCTCATGATCAAACCACAGAGCTTAAAATATTATGTTAACGTATTGTAATTTAGTCAAATCTCATCTGAGAGGATGTGATGAAAGCATTTTATCTGGTCTTTCTTTCCTCTTTACTGGTTCCGATTGCCGCAGCCCAACCCCCGGAATTGATCTGGAAGCACAGTTACGGAGGTCCAGATTATGATTATGGATACTGCGTCCGGCAGACGTCCGATGGGGGGTACATCCTCGCCGGGCATTCCTGGTTGGGGAGCCCGGGGCAACAATATGATATTAGTTTGATTAAAACGGATTCGTTAGGGAATCCAACCTGGCAGAGATACCTTGGCGGAACCACCACGGATTTTTGCTACAGCGTAAGACAGACCGTCGGGGGGGGTTATATTGTCGCGGGAAAAACGGGTTATTTCACTAATACCCAAGCCTGCCTGATTAGGACCGATTCCAACGGGTATCAGGTTTGGCAATCAAATTTCGGCGGTTTTAGTTCAACCGCTGTGGAGGTGAATCTAATCGCCGACGGCGGCTACATCGTCACCGGGTACTGGATGGTGGACGAGGTGGGGGGATACGCCTTTTTGCGCAGATTGACTGCTTCCGGCAGCTTGATGTGGTCGCGTCTCCTAGATTGCGGCATGGGCTGGACTTCCGGCAACAGCGTACAGCAAACCACCGACGGCGGATTTATGGTGGTTGGGGGCGTGATGAGGGATTTTTATAATGCCTATCTGATCAAAACGAACACCACGGGCGACACCCTCTGGACTCGATCCTTCGGGGGGCCGCAGTATGAAGAAGGATACAGCGGGCAGCAAACTTCGGATGGCGGCTACATTCTCGCAGGATATTCCGGCCCGTACGGTCCGGGATTAACCGGAGGGGACGTTTTCCTGGTCAAGACAGACAGCAGCGGCAATTCGGTTTGGCAACGTACTTTCGGCGGGAATATGACCGATGTAGGTACAAGTGTCCAACAGACCACAGACGGCGGATACATCGTGGCCGGATATTCCAACTCCTTCAGCCCTACCGGTTCCGGCTATTTTGACGTGTACCTGATTAAAACCGACCCTCTCGGCAACCTGGAATGGCAACGCACTTGGGGTGGTAATGATAATGATTACGGCAGATGTGTGCGACAAGCGGCTGACGGCGGCTACGTCATTGCCGGTTACACCTTTTCCTATGGCGCAGGAAATTTCGATATGTTTCTTTTCAAGACGCAGCGCGAGAGCGCGTTGGATAATTCGGAGCAAACCTCCTTTCGTGCCGACTCCTGTTTCATTCTGGATTCCCCCCACCCCAATCCATTCAACGCCTCGACAGCTCTCAACTACAAGCTTCAAGCTCCAAGCAAAGTGAGTCTGAAAGTCTATGATACTGCCGGGAGATTGGTGACGACGCTGGTGGAGGGCTGGCGGCAGGCGGGCAAGCATCAGGTGACTTTCGATGGATCAGGGCTGGCGTCGGGGATATACCTGGCACAACTGAAGGCTGGAGAATTTACAGACATGCAGAAACTCATGCTGCTGAAGTGACCACATTGGCTGTAAAAATATTATCTGGAATTTTCAGGGAGCTTGACATTGATCATTTAATGCACTATATTATAATGATGACTTTGATAAAACTCAAACCTTGATACCGGTGAAACCGGTCAGTTATGGAGTACGCCATGAAAAAGCTTGCCATCTTTGCCTTAATGTGTGCACTAATGACCCAGCCCACGTGCGCTTTCTGGTCGGGGACGGTTCAAGACCAGATCATCAGTCAGGACGATAACCTGCTGGGTTGGTACACCCGATCCGTGGTGGATTACTATTCGGGGACGATTCACGTCGTTTGGAATGAGCGGCTGGTCAACTATCCCACGCAGCAGGAAATCCACTACTCCCGCTCGACCGACAACGGCCGCAACTGGTCTGCGATCAACCAGGACGTCATTATCAGCTACAACGATGGGGTCAATGCGCTCAACGGAAGCAGCATTGCAGCCAATGCAAACGGTGACCTGTTCGTCGTCTGGAGTGAAGATGATGCGGGCTTCGATGAGATTCATTTGTCCATATCCACCGATGACGGCAACACCTGGTCAGGCCAGAACGCCGACCGGATCTTAAGTCTCCCGGGCGGGCCTTACAATGCCTTGAATCCCTGGATTGCCGTTGATGGCGAAAACTACCTTCACGTGGTCTGGAATCAGGTTTACCCCGCCACCGGCACCGCGGAGATTTATTACTCCCGATCCATGGACGGCGGCTTGACCTGGACGTCACAGACGCTTGAGCAGATCATCAGTTTCCCCGATGGCGGCAATTCGCTGGAACCCCGCATCGCCGTGGATTCGGATGACGACTTGTATGTCATCTGGAAGGAGCCGGACGATTCACTCACCTCGTATAGCCTCCTCAACGTCTCCAAATCCTCTGATTACGGTTTGACCTGGACGGGAACAACGGCCGACTACCCGATAAACGCGCCTTTCCGCGGAGTTCAATATCCTGACCTGGCGGTGGACGCCAATGATAACGTGCATGTGGTCTGGAAGGGGACGCAAAGCACGGCTTCCCCATTCCATTATGAAATCTATACCTCCCGTTCCACAGATGGCGGCGTGACCTGGACGGGTTTGACGCAGGAGCAGATGGTCAGTTACTATCCCACCGGCGATCCCAGCTCCAACATTCCCAACGTAGGAGCGGATCATCACGGCAACGTCATTGCGGTATGGGACGAGGAATACGATTTTGGCGATAACGAAATCATGGTTTCCATTTCCACGGATGGCGGCCAGAGCTGGTCGGGAAGCACTCAGGATCAGATCATTTCCTTCCCCGACAATTATCCCGGCTACCGCCCCTTCGTGGCCGTGGGACCGGATGACACGCTACATGTGTTCTGGAATGAGGGAACCACCACGGTCGGGTATTACCAGATCCATTATTCCCGTGGCGATGCTCTGAGTGGATCCTCAAGCCTCAGCGTCACCTTGACTCCGGTCAATCCTCCCATCGTCATACCGGCCAATGGCGGCAGTTTCCAGTTCACCGCCACGGCGCTGCGAGCGGTAGGACCTCAAGCACCCTTCGCGGTCTGGGCTCGCATCAAGTATCCCGACGGAACTTACACCAATCCCACCATCGGCCCCGTCAACATCAATCCGCCGGTGGGCGTCACTGTGACGCGGCAGCGTTCGCAAAACATCCCCGGCGCCTGGCCTGCGGGAGTTTATACTTACTTGGGTTATGGCAACAACACCTACGCCTATCCGGCTCAAGATTCCACTTCGTTCACTTTCACGAAATCGGCAACTGCGGACGGGGGCGCATTCATCACTCAGGCCGATTGTTTCGGCGAACTCTTCCCGGGGGAGCAGTCACAGATTGCCATTATCCCTTCGGGTCTGGAACTGGGTGTTTCCCCCAATCCCTTTAATCCCACCACAGCTCTCAGCTACCAGCTTCAAGTTGCAGGTCATGTCAGTTTGAAAGTCTACGATACTGCCGGGAGGCTGGTGGCGACATTGGTGGATGGTTGGCGGGAGGCTGGGGTGCATGAGGTTACCTTCGATGGATCGAAACTGGCTTCGGGAATCTACCTGGCGAAGTTAA
>JAGVQJ010000152.1 GCA_020051775.1 Calditrichota bacterium
AGAGTAATATTTCTGATGATGGTGATGAGTGGGATTCAACTGAAATACCATTAAAATTTGATCTTCATGATTATCTCAAAGCTCAATCGATGAATCTTGGCAAACCAATCCAAATCATTCGGCCAACTACCTACAATGCAGGCAAAAGGTTCAAGAAAAGAGTGTATTCAAATGAAATGAAAAGTATCCAGGATGAAGCGACTCGTGCATGGAATTTTTATGTTGCACTTTACTATAAAGCTGGTGGTACTCCATGGCGGTTAATTCGCAATCAACAAGAGCTTGATACCTGCTTCATTGGTGTGAGTTTTTATAAAACACTTGATGATGATAAATTACTTACAAGTACAGCACAAATTTTTAATGAGCGCGGCGAGGGTATCATTTTACGAGGTGGTGCAGCACAGATCAAAAATGATAAACAAATCCATATTAATTTCGATGATGCATATAATTTATTAAGGAACGCTTTAAAAATTTACCAAGGTGAACATAAAAATTTTCCTGCACGCATTGTAGTACATAAGAGTTCCGTTCACAACGAGGAGGAAATTCAGGGATTTACAAAAGCACTACGAGAATGCTCGATTGATCCCGAATTGGCAGATTTTACAAGTTTAACTCGAACGTATACAAGACTTTTCCGTCCCAATCGCTACCCTCCTCTTCGCGGAACGTTCTTGGAATTAGATGAAAGATTATTTTTATTATACACTAAAGGGAGTGTAGATTTCTTTAATGCTTATCCGGGAATGTATGTACCGCGCCCGCTTTTAGTTCGTTGTGACCAAGTATCACAAACTTCATTTAATCTAGCTAATGAGATATTAGCATTGACTAAAATGAATTGGAACAACACACAATTTGACGGTGCTGAGCCAATTACGCTTCGGGTTTCTCGTCAGGTGGGTAAAATTCTTAAATATTTCGAATCATCAGATCACTATGAGCCCTATTACAGATTTTATATGTAAGAGGCCGGGTCAGCCAGTGGTGGATGGGCAGTCGTTTGGCTTGGGTTAGCGAAGCCCAACACCGTCCTCATTTCTAAATTGTGTTACGCCCTGCTGGGCTAATCCAACCTACACCTAACATTCTTGCTCTCACGGGCGACCCCCTCGGATCGCCCGTTTCTTTTTTCCTCCCCAACCCCCTGCTGGAGAATATCGTACTAAAATAGCGTCTTGAACTATTTCCCCCTTATCGGTTCCCTCCCCACTAAGGATGGCGGCGCAGCGTATCCAACCAAATAACTTCGCGCCTGGGATTTTTATCCCGGCGGCGCCATAGTGTTCCACAAAGCAGAAAGGGTTAATTGATGCGTCTTAAAGCACACAAATATATACTCCGGGGGATGTTGACCTTTGGGTTGATCGGGAGTCTATTCTGGGGCGGGTCTCAGATCCAGGCGGCGACGCTGTCCACGCGGCGCGTGGCGACCGGCCTGTACACTCCGGTGTACGTCACGGCGCCATCGGGCGATTTCAACAGAATCTTCATTCTGGAGCTCTACAGCGGCGAAATCAAAATTTTGGAGAACGGTGAGTTGCTGCCGCAACCGTTTTTAAATCTCGGCCCCCGGCTGACGCCTTCGCCGGCGATGGAGCAGGGTTTGTTGTGCATGGCTTTCCACCCTCTGTACGCGCAGAACGGGTACTTTTATGTCGTTTACACGGATTACGCGGGCGCTTCCGTCGTGGCGCGGTATCACGTGACCGCGAATCCTGACGTGGCGGATTACAACAGCGAGCAGATCGTCTTAAGACTGATCAATGATCATCCCAATCAAAATGTGAATACCATCGCTTTCGGCGCGGACGGGTATCTCTACATCAGCGTCGGCGACGGCCTGATGGAGGGGTTCCCCGAATTCGCTCAATTGGGCAACGACCTGCATGGCAAAATCCTGCGCATTAACGTCAACGGCGGGACGCCCTACGTCATTCCGCCGGGCAATCCCTTCGTTTCCACGCCCGGGTTCAGACCGGAGATCTGGGCGCTCGGGCTGCGCCAGCCCTGGCGGTTTTCCATTGATCGCCTGACGGGAGATTTATACATCGGCGAAGTGGGCAACTTCGCTCGCGAGGAGGTGGATTTCCAACCGGCAGGGGTAGGGGGATTAAACTACGGCTGGCCGGTATATGAAGGCACGCAATTCACCGGTTTTGGATCACTCAATCCGCAGGCCCCGCTTCTGACGGATCCCCTCTATGAATATCAGCACAACGAAATTTCTAACGCGATCGTGGGCGGATTCGTATATCGCGGCAACCGCATCAGCGGCCTGCAAGGAGCCTATCTTTTCGGTGATTATTCCATCAATCACATCTTCTCTCTTACGCATGATGAACAGGTGGTAACGCGCTTCCAGGATTTGACGCTGGAACTGTCGCCGGGAGGCAGTCACGCTTTTGAAGATCTCTGTTCTTTCGGTCAGGATGCTTCCGGCGAACTCTACCTCACCGACATCTCCAATGGCAGCGTATATAAGATCGAACCGGCCTCCAACCTGCTGGACGTTTCCGTTGATCCGCTTGGAAGTCCCATTGTGATTGGGCCGGGGGGCGGCACATTCACCTACCGGGTTCGGGTGATCAACAACAATCCAACGCCGGTGCATTTCGATTTCTGGAATGATCTGTATACCCCCGCGAACCTCTCCCAGGGTCCGCAAATGGTGCGTTCCAACTTGCTGATCCCGGCCGGCGCGACGTTAACGCGGTCAAGCGTCTCTCAATCCGTGCCTGGGAGCGCCGCGGCGGGAACCTATTACCTGCGCGCGTTCGTCGGCGATTACCCCGCTCAGTACTGGGACGTCAGTTGGTTCTCCTTTGTGAAGCAGGCCGCCAGCGGTGATGAAGCCATCGTCCAAGATTGGCGCGCCGGAGGCTGGGAGCAGGATTCCGAACCATCCATTGCCCTGCCCACTCAAACGGGTCTGGTAGTTTGCTCGCCCAATCCGTTTAATCCCACGACCGCTCTCAGCTTCAAGCTGCAAGCAGCAAGTTACGTCAATTTGAAAGTATACGATACTGCCGGGAGACTGGTGACGACTCTAGTAGACGGCATGAGGGAAGCGGGGCCTCATCAAGCCACGTTCGACGCGTCAAATCTGCCTTCGGGGATTTACCTGTACCAGATTCAGGCGGGAGGATGGTCCGCCACCGGGAAGATGGCGTTAATAAAATAGGGATTAGGGGTTAGGGGTTAAGGATTAGGAAAACGAACAAGGGCGACCGATAAGGTCGCCCTTGTTCGTTTTCTGCAAGGGGCTTAAGCTCCTTGTTATACGACACTTGTGCCTTCCTACGCCGCCTGCGGATTCGATGAAATGCCCGTCTTCTTGGTTTTCATGTAATAGCCGATCATGCTCAGCGTGGAGATCATACCGACAGCGCCCAGAATAACCCAGATGATCCAGGGGTGGTGGAGGTTCCAAAGCACTTTGGTGGCCTCGTCCACGTTAGCGCCCTGTCCGTTGTTCATCATCGCGGTCATGGTTTCCATCACCCTCTCGTTGGGGATCTTGGCGACTTCTGCCGCCGCCATGCCCAGTTGGTCGGTCAGATACTCGCGGGCGAAGCGAATTTTACTGCCCAGGTGTTCGTAGAGCGGCCCAGAGAGCTGGTTGCTTAAGCCCCAGCCGATAGCGAAGGGGATGTTGGAATAGCCCATGTAAATGGCCTTTTTATCAGGCGGAGCCGTCAGGCCGATGTATTCCGAAAATTTAGGGCTACACATCATCTCGCCAATGGCGAAGATGAAAATGGCCAGCGCGCAGATCATGCCGATGCTGGTGGCGCCGGTGCCCACGAAGGCGACCACGGAGACCAGCATACCGCCGATCAGAGCCACCATGGGGTGGAACTTGCCCGTCAGCCAGGCGACGGGGATCATCAGCAGGATGATGGCGAAGCTGTCAATGTTGATCAGGATCTCCGGTTTGACATAGCCGCTTTCCAGCAGCCAGCCGGAGTTCAAGGCGCCAAAGAGAGGTGCGATGTCCTTCGAGTTCACCCACTCGTCAATGAAGTTGGGCAGCAGATCCCAGAGCGGCATGAACATGAACCAAAAGCCGCTGAAGATGCCTAAGAAGATTAGGAAGTTCTTATCCTTCAGGTTGGCGATGGTCGTGATGATCGTCTCGCGCGGGCTTTTATATTTGGATGGCCCCACCTTTTCCGGTTCGCGATAGAAGAAGATGGCGGGAATGAAGTTGAAGGCGGTCACCCCGGCGGCGCAGATGAACACCAGCTTGAAGTTGGTTTCACCACGCAGGATGGCGGCCATCATGGGAGCAAGGAAGCCGCCCACGTTGACCATCCAGTAGAAGATGCCCCAGGCGATGGAGCTGTTTTCGTCGGTGGAGGCCTTGGCGATGGTACCCTGCACGGGCGGCTTGAAGATGGCCGTGCCCAGACCGATCAGGCAGGCCGCGCCTAATGCTCCCCAGAAGCCTGTGGCGAAAGCGAACGCCAAGTAGCCCAGGATGTTGATGCTGTAGGCGACGTACAGGCTCTTCTTATAGCCGTACTGGTCGGTGAAGCCGCCCGAGATCATGGGTACAAGACACTGCACCCAAGCCCAGATGGAGAGGATGACGCCTTTCTGGGTGAAGGAGAGACCCAGGCCGCCATCGGCTCCGGCATAGACCATGTACAGCGGCAGGATGGCGCGCGCACCGAAGAAGGCCAGCCGTTCGTTGGCCTCCATCCAGTTGGCGAACCAGAAGTTAGGCTTCAGACCGCGGATCTGTTTAAGAGCAGAGACTTTTGCCAAGAGGACCTCCGGACTATTTATTTACATTGTTTTGTGCATGAGTAATATTGTAAAGTATGCTTGACAAATTTACTTTAAATTTGTAAATTATACTTTCATCAACCTGAGGGAGCGGTTATGGATCTCTTTACTCAAGAACAGGTACTACAGATATTAAGACAATTTAATCCGTGGTGGCAGGGGCCTTACGAATTGAAAATGCCACTTAGAAGAACCGCCTATAATGAAATTCGTCGTTGGGTAGTCAATCCGCCAAGCCATCGCGCTGCCCTTGTCACCGGTGCCCGCCGCGTTGGCAAGACCACCCTATTAAAACAACTTATCGAAGAATTGATCAGCAGCACCGGTAATATACCATCACAGAATATTCTCTACTTGACAATGGATCACCCAATTTTGAAATTGGCAGGCCTGGAAAATATACTGAATTTATATCTAACAAATATATTAGGGCATGCGCCCGAACCCCAATACATTTTTATTGATGAAATTCAATTTGTAGAGAACTGGGAAACCTATCTGAAGTTGATGGTTGATCTCCATCAGGAATTTCGCATTGTAGCTACAGGTTCATCAACCTCATTGCGGTTGGCGGATAAAGAATCCGGCGTCGGAAGATGGCACGTTATTAAAGTTCCTACACTTTCATTTTATGAATACTTGAAAATCAATAGCATTCCTCTTCCCGAAATTGAACCTGACTACAGCATTATTAGAAAAATATTCAGGTATCAAAAACCCGATCTAGAACGATTGAGGATAAAAATAAGTAGAATTGAGCGGTATTTTCCGGATTACATACTTAAAGGAGGATTTCCCGAAACGGCCAGAATAGAGAATGTGCGAGACGCTCAACAACTTCTTCGAGAAGATGTAGTAGATAAAGTTTTAAAGAGAGATCTTACCGTACTGTTCGGCGTCAGAAATGTACTTGACGTAGAAAAGTTATTTCTGTATTTATGCATTAACCAAGGTGGTATATTTGATTCAAGTGTTGCGTCTTCACAGTTAGGAGTCAGCCGTCCCTCCTTACAAAATTATTTAAACTACCTTGAAGATGCAAATTTAATATACAAATTATCACTTTACAACATCCAAGGGAAAAAGTCTTTATCAGGACGCTATAAATATTATCTCGTAGATGCCAGCCTGGCAAACGCCGTGCTCTTGCGAGGCCCCGAACTCATGGATAATGCCTCTATCCTTGGATCCACAATAGAGAGTTCCGTATTCAAGCATATTTTTACCAGATATTATTCGGAGATGCCCGCTTTCGGATATTGGCGGGATAAAAGTAGAAAACTCGAAGTGGATATCATCGTAAAATTTCCCCGCCAAGTCTGCCCCTTCGAAGTAAAATATTCAAGTCGAATCACCAACGAGAAATTATTTGGTTTGTGGAAATTTATTGAAAGCGAAAAACCTGAGAGAGCTTATGTCATTTCAAGGGACATTACCGATTTCGAGGTGCAAATACACGGTAATATACCCATCCTCATAATTCCAGCTTTTATGTTTTGTTATTTAAGTGGACTATCGGAGTCGGTGAAACAATAATTAATCCTCCCATGTTCCGCCCACCGTTGACAACTTCATGGCGCCGGTGGCCACCCAAGTTTAATCCCTTAAGGATTATTTTCCTCTGGATTCCGGGTCAAGCCCGGAATGACAAGTATTTTCTCCTGTATTCTGTATCCTGTGTCCTGTCTCCTATCCAACTCACCCCACCACCAGATTCAACAACTTCCCCGGCACGAAAATGACCTTGCGAATCTGCTTGCCCTCGAGGTAAGGAGTTAGCCGCTCGCTCATTTTGGCCAGAGCGACGACGCTTTCCTGATCAATGTCGGGATTTACCTCCAGTTTGTCCCTCAGCTTGCCGTTGACTTGCACCACCAGGGTGACCTTATCGCGCACCAGGGCCGCGGGATCGTATTCCGGCCAGGGCTGGTCGAAGACCGAGTCGGTTTCTTTTCGCTTCGCGTCGAGCATATGCCACAGCTCCTCCCCCAGGTGCGGCGCGAACGGCGCCACCAGCCGGGCGAACGTATCCAGGACTATTTTCAGTCCAGGAATCCCCCCCTGCCCCGAAGAAATCCCCCCTACCCCCCTTGATAAGGGGGGGGGCTGTACCGCAGCTTCCAGCAATCCGTTCAACAGCTCCATCATGCGGCTGATGGCGGTGTTGAAGTGCAACGTCTCCAGGTCTTGCGTCACATGCTGGATCGTGTAGTGCAGAGCATAGCGAACATCGCCGGAGGGTTCGCCTTCCTCCGCGCCTTCGGCATGGTTGAGATAGAGTGTCCAGAGCCGGTTGACGAACCGCGCGATGCCGGTGATGCCTCCATCCGACCAGTCTCCTCCCTGTTCGTAGTCCCCCATGAACATCATGTACATGCGGAAGACGTCAGATCCGTACTTCTCCACAAACGCGTCCGGATTAACGACGTTGCCGCGCGACTTGGACATCTTGTCGCCCTTGTGAGTGATAATCCCTTGGTGGCGCAGGCAGGTGAACGGTTCATCGAAGGAGACCAGCCTGGCATCGTAGAGCGCCTTGATGATGAAGCGTGCGTAGAGCAGGTGCATGACCGAATGTTCGGCTCCGCCGATGTACTGATCCACCGGCAGCCAGGCCTTTGTAACTTCGGGATCCCAGGCGACGTCGTCACGGTCCGGCGACAGGTAGCGCAGGAAATACCAGGACGAATCCACGAAGGTGTCCATGGTGTCGGGGTCGCGTTTAGCGGGCAGGCCGCAGATGGGGCACTCCACATCCATGAATTCAGGGAGGTTGGCCAGAGGCGATTTGCCCTTGGGGGCGAATTCCTTCACGTTTTCGGGCAGGCGCACGGGGAGCTGATCTTCCGGCACCGGCACCAGACCGCAAACGTCGCAGTGAATGATGGGGATGGGCGCTCCCCAGTAGCGTTGCCGTGACACCAACCAGTCGCGCAGCCGGTAGGTGACAGCCTGGCGGCCTCGGTTCAGTTCGGTGAGCTTGCGGGTTACTGCGCTCTTGCCCTCCTCGGACGCCGTGCCGTTAAACTCGGCGGAGTTGACCATCACGCCGGGTTCTTCGTAAGCCTGATCCATGAAAGCTGGGTCAAGACTGGAACCGGGCGGCTGGATGACGACTC
This sequence comes from Calditrichota bacterium, assembly GCA_020051775.1. Lineage (GTDB taxonomy): Bacteria > Electryoneota > B3-LCP > B3-LCP > B3-LCP > JAGVQJ01. The sequence continues at coordinate 7,920 of JAGVQJ010000152.1, forward strand.
GAATCGGCAGTTGGTATTTTCGGGCAAACTCGAAATCGCGCTGGTCGTGGGCGGGCACGGCCATGACGGCTCCGGTGCCGTAACCCATGAGCACGTAATCAGCAATCCAGATCGGCAGGCGGTCCCCGGTTAGCGGGTGCGTGGCGTAAGCTCCGGTGAACACGCCGGTTTTCTCACGCTCGGTGGAAATGCGTTCGATGTCGGTGGCGCGGTGGACGCTGTCAATATAGGTCTCCACGGCTCCGCGCTGTTTAGGAGTGGTAATCTCTGCGACCAGCGGGTGTTCCGGGGCAAAGACCATGTAGGTGACGCCGTAAAGGGTGTCGGGGCGGGTGGTGAATATCTCAAAGTAGGAGAAACCCGACCCTGAAGGGTCGGGCCACCCCTCAATCAATTTTTCCAGAGCGAATGAAATCATCGCGCCTTCACTGCGCCCGATCCAGTTCTCCTGCATGATCTTCGTCTTGCGCGGCCAGTCAAGGCGCGACAGGCTCTCGAGGAGGCGGTCGGCGTACTGAGTGATTTTGAAAAACCACTGCTTCAAATCTCGCTTGAGGACGGGCGTGCCGCAGCGTTCGCAGGAGCCGCCTTCGGCCTGTTCGTTGGCCAGTACCGTCTGGCAAGAAGGGCACCAGTTGACGGGCGCCTGCTTCTGGTAGGCCAGGCCGCGATGGAACAGTTGCAGGAAGATCCACTGCGTCCAGCGGTAGTATTCGGGCGAGGAAGTGTTCACTTCGCGGGTCCAGTCGTACATCGCGCCGATCTGCTGTAACTGTTCGCGGATGTGCGTGATGCTGTCGGCGGTGGTGACGCCGGGGTGGACGCCGCGCGCCACAGCGTAGTTTTCCGCCGGCAAGCCGAAGGCGTCGAAGCCCATCGGTTCGAAGACGTTATACCCCTGCATGCGTTTCCAGCGGAAGAAGCTGTCGGCGGGAGCGAAGTTGTACCAATGGCCGATGTGCAGTTTTTTGGCTGACGGGTAGGAGAACATCACCAAGCCGTAGAACTTGCGCCCCGGTTTGGTCAGGTCGGTGTGGTGAGCGCCGGTCTGATCCCAGACGGCGCGCCATTTGGGTTCGATTGGTGCGAATGGATAATCCATGGAATGAATAGTCGTTGGTTGCTGGTTGTTGGTCGTTGGTCGTTGGTCGTTGGTCGTTGGTCGTTGGTCGTTGGTCACCCTCGACCCCGACAGATCCCATAAATTTAACAAAATTAAAGCGGAAAGGCAAGGGGAAGGTGAAGGAAAAGGGGAAAGGGAATCGAAAAAATAAAAGATCCGTAGCGATAAATCTGATTAAGGTAAATGAGGAATAAATCACTTGACATTTACATATAAATTGCATATAATTGCTGTATCTTCAATGGGGTATAAAATCTGGAGGCAAAATGTATGGCAAAAAGGAAATAATTTTACTCGCGGCTATTTCGCTCGGAATGGTTAATGGTTTATCAAATCAAGGGTGTGCCCCCACTACGCGCCAATCCATGATTGCTATTCCCCCACCCATAAGTGTGGTAGCTGACAGCATTGGGATGGTCAGTGTGACTCGATTTCAAAGTGACATAGTTCCGGGTACAGTCATCGGCGCGCATCACGTTGGCATTCTTGAAGAGAATAAGTCCGATTACTACGCACAGGGATCAGTCACGCAAGAAATGGGAGCTTTATATCGCAAGGCAGCGGAACAAGAACTTAGCGCAGCCGGCTATGCAGTTGCCAAATCAAGCACTTCTTCGGTATTTGGGAGTGAAGAGGATGAAACCTGGAAGGCTAAATTTTTAATCGGAGCCACCTTCACAGATATAAACTTGAACACTTATGCGCAGTACGGCAAACAGAGAACGGACGTTTCGGTTAAATTAAAATGGGAATTATTCTGCCGAGAGACTCAGAAGGTAATCTATGACAAAAAATCCATGGGAACGAGTTCGATTCCTTTAATCGATCCCAATCCTTTGGTCATCGCTGTCCGAAATAGTTTTAAGTTCGTTCTGGCCGATACGACATTTGTCCAAGCAGTGCGAAAGAATAGCAGCTCCGTGAATACAAATTTGGATTTGCCTGAACTTCCCATGAAAATTTCAACATTTGAAGATAGTTTACTGACGGTTGAACAAATTGTCGGCAAGTCAATTCCAAGCGTCTTAGCGGTGAAAACTGCGAGGGGTCATGGGAGCGGTTTTTTAGTTGGTGATTCAGGACTAATAATTACTAACTACCATGTAATAGAAAATAATACCAAAGTGACAATTTTGTTGTATGATGGTTCTGAGGTGACTGCACTTACAGTAAGGATTGACCCACAAAACGACATAGCTCTGCTAAGAATTGATGGAAAAATCGATTCGCTTAAATGTCTACCGCTTTGCTTAGATGCTACAACTCGTGTCGGCCAGGAGGTTATCGCAATTGGCGCTCCTCTTAGTTTGGCGCTATCGCATACCGTAAGTAAAGGGATTGTTAGTGGGATTAGGGAGGTCGAAAAAAGGCGTCTCATACAAACAGATGTGGCAATAAATCCTGGCAATAGCGGGGGGCCCATTATTAATATGCGCGGCCGGGTGATTGGAATCGCGACTCTGAAGGTGTCGGGAACGGGCATTGAAGGTCTAGGATTTGCCATACCAATAGATGAGGCTTTATCCCATCTGAACGTAAAAGTAATGAAATAGCTTCTCGGTGAGTAAGTAATTACAGCATTTCTCATCCAGGGTCATTCCCTTTAAACGCCCACCGAATGTAGCATTGCGAATGCGGCCCAGTCCCTTTTTTTGGAAGGATAAACAGAAGATCCCGAACTAGCGGTCGGGATCTTCTGTTAGCTTAAGGCGCAATAGTGGCAAGCCCTACTCCTTACTGCTTTCTTGACGACCACTTCCTGGCCGACGGGTAGGAGAACATCACCAGGCCGTAAAACTTGCGCCCCGGTTTGGTCAGGTCGGTATGGTGAGCGCCGGTCTGATCCCAGACGGCCAGCCACTTGGTTTCGATTGGTGCGAAAGGATAATCCAAAAGTTTATAGTCATTGGTCGTTGGTCGAACCGTAGGCGGGGACGCCGGTACTACCAAAATTACTTCAATTTCGCTTTCGCTTGCGCGGCTTCGGGGCTGCCGGGGTACTGCTGCACGAGACGTTCGAAGGTGGACTGGGCCTCTTCGGTCTGCTTCAACTGCTGCAGGCAAAGCGCCACCTTGAACAGCGCCGCGGGGACTTTATTGCCTTGTGGATAGCGGCTTTCCACTTGACGGAAGTATTCCAAGGCCGGTTCGTATTTGTGTTGAATGTATTGGACTTCGCCCAGCCAGTAGAGGGCGTTGTCGGCCAGTTCGGTGTCGGGGTAGAGCTTCAGATACTCCTCAAAACCCGACCCGGCCAGGTCGTAGTTGCCTCGGGAAAGATCCTGATAGGCCTGATCGTAAAGTTCCTGCGGTTCAGGTCCCACGATGGCGGCGGTGGAATCGGTGCTGTCGGAAGCGGCGGATTTTTCCCGGTAGCGGGATTCGTCCATGCGCTGTACCACGCCGGTCAAGCGCTGGGACAGGTCATTGATCTGCGCGGAGAGCATTTGGCCTTGCGCCTGGTAATCATCCATGCGGCTGCTGGTGTAGGCGCGGAATTGTCGCAAGTCGGATTGCGTGACCATCTCTTCGACCAAACGATCCTGGCGGATCTGCAAGCCGTCAGCTTGCAAACGCAGGTTCTGGACGTCGCGACTCAGGGTATCCAACTTGGCGCGGATGTAAGTGGCGTCGGATTGAAATCCCGCGATTTCGTTGCGCGTGGCACAGCCGGACAGACTTAAGCCTGTCAGCAGCAGCGCCAGACAAATGGAGGGGAATCCCGGATTATACCGAGATTCCCCTGTTTTCCGCAAGGGACGTATCACTGGATTACGATCTCAGCGCGGCGGTTTTTGGCCCAGGCGGACTCGTCGTGGCCGGGATCGGCGGGACGGGTTTCGCCATAGCTTACGGTGGTCACGTGACCGGCGTCAACGCCGAAATTAACGAAGAAATCACGCACGGTGTTGGCGCGACGTTCGCCCAAGGACAGGTTGTATTCTTCCGTGCCGCGTTCATCGCAATTGCCTTCGATGCGTACGTTCCAGTTAGAGTACTTCTGAATGACGGCAGCATTCATGTTGGCGGCTTCGCGGGCATCCGGCCGCAGGTTGGATTTGTCATAATCGAAGTAAACAACCTGCATGGAACCCTTGGCCATCTGCTCGGCGCGAGCCAGGGCGGCCAGCGAGTCGGCGCGGGCGCGTTCCAAAGCCGCTAAACGTTCGGCTTCCAGACGCGCGGCGTCATCGGTTTTTTCCGGAGCGGCGACTGGGGTGGTCACCTCGGGAGGCGGCACCGGCGTCGTTTTTTTCGCACAACCGGCGATGACCAACACGGCCATCAATAACAATCCTGCCAACAGCAAGACTCTGAGTAAATCATTACGTTTCATAGATCCTCCATGGAAAAGGTATGGGTTGATTTGTTGTCTTATAGGTGGTTTAAATTCATTTTCTCGAAGTGATAATGATCTCGGCGGAATCCTGAAGCACGGGCGACCAGGTGGGGCTGGTGCATTCCATGCCGGAATCCGTGACCCGTTCGACGTTGCGGCCATAGAGATCCATAGTATAGATTTGATAAACGCCGCTGCGGTTGGACGTAAAGGCGATCTTCATGCCATCCGGCGACCAGGTCGGGCTCATGTTATCGCCGGCGGCAGTGGTCAACCGAACGTGCCGTTCGCCGCGCGTGTCGGTGACGTAAATCTGAAATCCTTCGTTATCGCCGCGGCGCACATAAGCGATCATGTCACCGCGCGGCGACCAGGCCGGGGAATCGTTGTAATTCCCGAAGGGCGTCAACCGGCGCACGTTGCCGCCCTCGCTGTCCATGATGAACACCTGGGGCAACCCCAGGCGGTCGGAAGTGAAGGCGATTTCGCGACCGGTGGGCGACCAGGACGGCGCGGTTTCGATGGCAGCGTCATAGGTCAGCCGTTTGGCTGCACCCCCGATAGCGGGCCGCACATAGATTTCAGCGTTGCCGTCTTCCGATGAGCTGTACGCCAGTTTGCTGCCATCCGGCGACCAGTCCGGAGCGGAATCCACGCCTGGGGATCCTTGGTATAGATGCGGCGCACTTCCGGAAAAGTTCATGACGTAAATATCGGCGTTACCGCGTTTGAAACTGGTGAACGCAATCTGTGCGCCGTCCGGTGACCAGGAGGGCGACATGAGCGCGCTGCCCAGCGTCGTGCAACGTTTCAGATCGAAACCATCAAAGGTGGTCGTGTACAATTCCTTGCCACCGTTGGCCTTGGCGGTGAAAGCGATTCGTGTCAAAGCCACCGAGGGTTCGCCCGTGATCTGCCGGATCAGATCGGCGGCGATGCGATGCGCTGCCACCCGCGCTTTGACCGGCGGGAATTCGTAGACGTTATCCCAGAAGGGCGCGGCTTTCAATCCCGCCTTCAGGTGGAAAGAGGCTTTGGCGGATGAACCTCCGCCCAGGCTGCCTTCCAGGTACGTAATCGTGGGCGCTGACAGCGAACGGTTGCTATCGGGCGGCAGATTCGGCAGGCGCAGGTCAAACAAGCCCGAAAGAGTCAGGTCGCGAATCAGAACCTTGCTTAAGGTATCCAGCGCTTCCGGTGACGCTCCGCTTGCTGCGCGAATGCCGGTGAAGTGCAGCGAGACCCGGTCGGAGAGCGCTACCTTGCCGCTTAAAAACACCTCTGGCAAGACTTCCTGTTGCCCATGTACCGGCAGTGGCATCAGGAATAACGCCTTGATGAAAGTGGCGGCGATGAGATTTTTTACCAGGCGCGATTTATTGAGCACCGACAAATTCAAAGTGAACCCCCAGACGGTCGCTTCCAAAAGCCGGCGGTAGAGCCGGCAGCGGGCTGGATCTCAGGATGGCGCGTTGCGCTTCCTGATCGAAGAGAAAGTGACCGGATTTATTTTCCAGTTTAACTTCGGAGATCCTGCCGTTTTTATCCACTACGAAGAAGACCACAGCCTTCAGCGCTTTCGCCTGCTTGGCGCTGATGCTGGGTTTGAAATTGGACAGGATTTTAATCTGAATATTGCTTAAGTAATAGGGATACGGAAAATTGGCTCCATCCAGGTTGACGCTGCCGCCACCTCCTCCCCCGGTTACCGCCGGTGTGGGCGTCGCTTTTTTCGCGGCAGTTTCTTTACCCTTGCCACCCGGTGTCTCCTTGGTCGCCGCTTTGGAGGTTGATTTAACCTTCTCCACCGGCTGCGGTTTAACTTGCACGGGTGTGCCGGGTTTAACCGGTTCGCCCTTCACCTGGATCGCCGGGCCGGGTGGTCCACTGGGCGCCACCAACCTCACGGGCTGAAAGCGTCGCAGCGGAGGTATTTGCTTGGCCGGCATCTGTGCTACCAAAAACATCAGCGCCAACGCGGCAACATGCAACAGACCGGAAAGAAGATAGGCATTGCGCGTCATCGCCCCGTCCTAACGCGGTTTGGGGGCTTCGGTAACCAGCCCGACATCCACGGCTCCGGCCTGGCGCAGCAAATCCAGAGCCTGAATAATTTCCTGGTAAGGCAGACTGCCATCAGCACGCACGAAGACGGGCCGGGGATTGGCCGGGGAATAGATCTGGCGAAAGGCGCTCTCGAAATCGGACATGGTAACCTGGCTGTTGTCAATGAACGCTACTCCCTCCTTGGCCAGGATGACTTCGATACCTTCCTGCGAAGTCGGAGCAGCCTTCTTGGATTGCGGCAAGCTGACTTCATAAGCGCTTTTCAGCATAGGTGCGCTGATCATGAAAATGATCAATAACACCAGAAATACGTCAACCAGGGGTGTGACGTTGATTTCGCTCAAGCGGGACTGCTCGAATTGAACTTTCATTATCAAGCGCCTCCGGCAGCGGTGCGGCGTTTGAGGCGCGCCCGATCCGCCAGAATAAGATCCGAGGAAAACTGCTCTAAGGCGCGTGATTCATCCCGCAGCGATCCCACGAACGAATTATAGGCTAACACCGCCGGGATAGCTGCCGCCAGTCCCGCCGCCGTGGCAATCAAGGCTTCGGCAATGCCCGGCGCCACGACGGCAATGGAGGTCGAACCCCAGGTGCCGATATTCATGAAGGCGCGCATAACGCCCCAAACGGTACCGAACAAGCCGATAAACGGGCTGACCGAACCCACAGATGCCAGGATGCCCAATCGGGCTTCCAGGCGGGCATTCTCGGCGGCGCCTTGCCTCTGCAACAGGCGGGTGAGAGCATCCTCATCGCCGTCACGGGTTTGGGAACTGTGGTAATCCAGGTACACCTTGCGATAGACCCGGGTGATGGGCGCATGCGGAAAACGCTCCAACTGGTGGCGTAGCTCATTCGGTTCGACTTTGTCCAGATTGATTTCCAGGATCTGCCGGCGAGCGCGTTTGGCGCGGTAAAAGGTCCGGAATTTTTCCAAGATGATCCCCCAGGACAGAATCGAGAGTCCGAGCAGGAGTACAAGGACCAACTGCGCCAGTCCCGAAGCGGATCGAATCAGAGTAACGAGGTCGCCGGAGAAACTGTTCATCAGGGTGTTAATGTAATCGTATCCAACCCAGTGTTTTGCTGCGCGAGAACCGGGACGTTGAAGATGGTCGTATCCTGCCAGGATCCGGCAGTGGGATTGATATGCACATGGTATAACCCGGCCGGCAGCGCCATCAGCTTAAAGTAGCCGCTAATGAAATTGGCGTAGGTGCTAACGGTATCCGTTCCGGCGATAGTCCAGATCCGAGGATAGGCCGCTACGGGAACCACCGTTCCGTCAATCGTCCCAGAGACAGCCGTTGCCTGGACTCGAATGACCGGATTCATCATGTACTGGCCGTTTCCGGTCTGGTGAATCTCATCTTCGGCATCGAATTCGAGCGTCAGATCATACAGGACGTTGGATTCGATCCAGAATTCGTGGTTCAGCTTCAAACCGCTCTGCTGCGCGCTGGGTATTTCCAGCGGATAGGATTGCCCCGCGACGACCACCGAATTGTCATCTCCCAGATACAAACGTATCTGGGTGTAATGTCCGGGCGCCAGTGCGGTATCCGCTAAAACGGTGTCAATGCCGTTAACCAGAAGCAGAAGATCGTAGATGCCGGGATTGCTGCTCACCTCGATCCAACCGCTGTTGGAATCAGCGTCAGCCCGGTGCACTTCGACACTCAAGATCTCGATATAAACATGCTCAAATTCCTGCGCCGGGTCATCCACCATAATGATACGGATCTGACCCGGATCACCAGAAGCACTGTTGTTATTATCCTCGGAACAACCCATCCAAATCAACGCGCCGGCCAGACTCACGGCCAGCAGAAATAAAAAGATGCTTTTCATAATAACCTCCTTGTCCCAGATGGCTCATCAAGAACCACAGGACGGTCAACCTGAAAATATAAGCAATACCGAAGAGAAAGGCAAGGATTATCTTCAGGCATTCATTTCGGCTTAACTCTTTAATATTCACACGAAAGTGAAAGTTCCAACATACAAGGCAAAGGTGAAAAGAACTTTTCAAATCGAATCCAGGTCAATTAGGGCGATCAGGATCTGCTCCTTCAGCTCGTCTCCCGGAGCAACGCGAGCCAAAACCTCCTCCGGACCGCTGATCAGGCTCCGCCCCTGTAGCTTATGTCCCAGCAGCGAACCGATGCCGCAGGTTTTCAGCACATAAGCGTGAGCGAGGCGGGCGCCGGTCACGAATATATCCTGATCGCGGGCAAATTTCCGTTCGACGGTGTCATCTTCCCTGTATGGGCTATCGGTGGGGATGGCGATCAAATCGGGCTTCAGTGTTGCGATTTGGCGGAAGCTCTCCAGGTAGAGCACATCGGCGCAAATCAGCAATCCCAGATTGAAATCGCGCACTCGCAACACCTGCGAACCTTCACCGGGTGTTAGCCCGGCCTCGCGTTCGGGCGAGGTCAGGTGCATCTTGCGATATACGCCCAGGTGCTTGCCGTCATCGAATACATGGCAGGCGTTATAGAAACGGCCACTCTCCTCTTCGACCAGAGTGCCTCCCACCAGCAAGCCACCCAACTCACGTGAATACTCACCCAGCCGCTCCAGGATTTCACCTCGCTGAGAGGCTGCCTCCACCAATCTTCTGGCGTCGTTTGGAACGAAGAAATATTCGGGCAGGCAGGCGACCTCCACACCCTGACGGCGCAGCTCCCCAAAATCGGAAGGGGAGATGAAACTGCCCATTCGTTTCTGTAGCGCGGCGATTTTCAGCGTACGATTCATGCCGTTGGTCAAGGTGAAATCCGAGTAGTATCCCGCAGCATATCGGCGCGCTCAGAAGTATCCGCTGGATTGGTTTTAATTTCCACCACTTTCTCGATGACATCTCTTGGCGGTGCCGGAGTCAAGTGGTAATAGTTGGATTCTCTGATCAGCGGCAAGTAAATTTCGTGGTCGCCGACAAAGTTGGGATAGCAAGCGAACGCGTATAGATGGTCGGCCACCTTGATCTTGCGATTAAAATCCACATAAAGAGTGTCGCCTAATGGTAAAATTCGGCCAGTAGCATCACCGTCTTCAGTGTAGATGCGCAGTGGTTCGGTGATGACCACGCGGGAATAGGCTTGCCAGGCGTGGCGTTCGCCCACCCAACCGCGCATCGCGCCTTCAGGTACGAATACATAGGCGATCAGAGGTAAACTTGACAAAATGAAGATGACGATCCAGCCCCAAGTCCAGCGCGTCTGGACAATCACCGAAAGCGGAATCATCGCCACCAGCAGGCCGATCAACGTCACATATTGCAGGGGATTGAACAGATCCGCCGGCAGGATGACGAAAAAGTTCAGGATGGAAATTACGATAAATTCCAAGGTGCTGACAAAGATCACGATCCGGAAAAAGAACCCGCTCCCCTTGCCGTGTCGGATGAAAACAGACAGTGCATAAGTGGTTAGAATGATCAGAGCCAGTTGGGCGAGGGCCAGCGAGTAGGCGAGGGTTTTAAAGCCAAAGACCAGGAAAATCAGAGCCAGCAGCGGCAGGAGGAAGAAATAGAGCCGGAATGTCCACACCAGTAAAGGATGGCGAAGTAAGCCAAAAGCCCAGTCTTTGAAAGAGCGCGCCAGGTTCAATCCGCTTTTAGCCAGATGGCCGGCTTCTTCCGATACCTCTTCATTCAGAGAAGCCGTCAGACCCAGGAGAAGCTGGAGGAAAACAATGATATCAGAAATGTGGATGCGTTTGAACCAACTTGATTCGTCGGTGTGATCCTGATCCTGCGGTTCCCGGGACGTATCTTCAGCCATCGGTGAAATCCTCCTGGGTTATCTGGGGGTGGATGAGGGGGCCTGACGGCGTCTGGGTCGGGTATGGCTCTGAAACCAGGCGCCGGCATGATCCAGGGATCCGGACATATCTCTGAGTTTGGCGGCGATTTTTGTCGAAACTCCGCCTCGTTTGTGCTGATCCGGCGGGAATCCGATGATGCGGTTGGCTTCCAAAAAACGCACCGCTTCGGTTAAATCGGCTTCGGTGCCGGTGTCGCCGATAATTTGAGCCAGATACGCCAGGAAACGTTCGGAGGCGTGAGAGTCTTCCTCTGCCGGGTTTCCCATTATGCTGGAGACAAATTCCATTACTCCGGTTAACGGCCCCTCTTTGGACCGTTCATCCAGAGCCGTGAGAAACTGTTGCAGGTTTTTCAAATCCTCGTGGCGATTCTGTTGAAAGAGCCAGGTCGTCAAGCGAGTGATTTTGGCTCGCAGGGCGGGATCGGCGTCCAGTAGGAGATCGAGCGTATGTATTCTCTCCTGCCAGCGAGCGCGGCTATGTTCGCGCGATGATCCGTACTGCTTTTCCAGATAACTGCCAGCCAACGATCCGGCGACTCCGATAATTTGTTTGAAAACGAACATTTTCGTGGCTCGACTCCAGGCAAAGGAGGCCAAAGATCTCCGGCGTTTTCTATGTTTCACGGCAGGCTCCGGGTTAAATGGCCAAGGTTATAGACTGCCACCCATACCGTACTCATGCTGAAACCGGGCGCCTTGTTCCAGCCCAGCGGCATTAATCGCCATTGGTTAATAGCGATACGGCAGGAGGCGGGTATTCTTTTGAATACTTGGTCGATTTTTCACTATTAGAGTGATAATGCCATCGCCTCCCTAAAGGCATTGAAATTGCTTTAGAGAGCTTTGATCTGCATTGATGTGCGACCTTAAATAGTCCACAGTATTAGTATCATTTTGTTATTTAAGCATTTAAGAATCAGATAATTGCCCGCCTTACAGGGGAAAACACGCGCAAGGGAAAATATTTCCCCTGAAGGGGCAAAGTCATTCCATTTCGGATAAATCTGTATGGATCTTACCAAACTTGATGTGAATCGCGACCTGAGGGTGCAGCGTCTGCGCCAGGTTCGGGAATCTGGGCAACCGATCCGTCTCTGCATTCTCTCGCCTTCGGACGCTGAACAGAACTCCTACACGCAGCTCCAGTGGTCGGATTATTGGATCAAACAGGAGCTGATTAAGGCGCTGGGCAACCTCCCCGGCATCTTGGTGACGAATTACCAGCCCCATGCCGTTTTGCATCTTTTTGGATTCCCCGTGCAACTCGATCCGCGCCTTTATACCCTGGGCTGGATTTACGGCCATCCGGATCTGGCGAAGGACGAAACCTTGCGGCAGTACGATCACCTGTTTTGTTACTCCGGGCTGTTTCAAAAAGAATTGGAGCGACGCGGCTTCTGGAGCGATCTGATGATGGCCGCCACTGGAAAATTACCGCAGGCGGGAGTGGAAGTTCGTTATCCGGTCACATTCGTCGGAAATGCACGCAATAACGGCAGTCGTCCCGCCGTAACGGCAGCCTTGGAATCGGGCGAACCGTTTTTAGTCTGGGGCAATGGCTGGAAGGGAAAACTGGAACGGAAGCATTTCGTTGCGGATTACATTGATTATCATCAATTGGACGAACTCTACGCCGCCAGCGAGTTTGTCTTGAACGACCACCATCCGGACATGGCTCGCTGGGGTTTTGTCTCCTTCCGCATTTTCGACGCTTTGGCTTCAGGCGGGTTCGTGGTCAGCGATCACAACCCTGGCATTTACGGCATCTTCGGGCAGACCGTACCGCAGTTCTCCAGTGGTGGGGAATTAAAGGACCTCCTTAAACACTTCCGCGCTCATCCCGAGCAAAAAGAGGAGCTGCGCCGCGAGGGTATGAAGATCGCCCTCTCACACTGTTGGCAAGCACGCGCGGATCAGATCCGTTGGCATCTGCTGAATGTTGCCGATCCTTCTACCAAGAAACTGACGAACGAGGAGAAACGATCCTTCACCGCAAATCCCAACGCCCGGCAACGCCTGGCTGATATCAACTATGGCTTGAAGAAGCAGCGCCGGTCACCGGATAAAATTCAAACTGATCCTGTACGAACCCTATCCCCGGCTGATCTGTGTCCCGGTCGGCGGCTCCTGTACATTGACAAATTTTCACCGGACAATTCCAATCATTTTTGGCTAAAGAGCTTCAGCAAGACCGGCGCGGTGGAGATTTTCGACATACGGGAGAATCTAAGAGACCTGAACGAGCGTACACTCGATTTTCAGCCGCAGCACATTCATCTGGGCGGCAGTGTGAAGAACGGTTTCGTCAAGCCGGAATGGCTGCGCCAAATGCAAGCCCGACTCGGCTGCACAGTCTCCGTTTTTTATGGTGATGCTCGTTTCTCCGACTATCACACCCAGTTGGCTCGAGTGGCCGATCAAGTGTACTTTTCCAACAAGACTCACATTAGGATCAATGCCGAACAAGGGCTGACCAATTGTAGCTACCTGCCCTGCCCCACTGATCCGGATAGCTTTCATCCTATAAAACAGGAACCGGAATTTGATCTGCTCTTCATCGGGAATCACAACAACGAATCGCGGCTGAACCTGCTGAAAAAATTGGACGCCAGATTCGATCTTAGGGTCGCCGGCCACGACTGGGAAAGCACCGGGTTGAAGGCGTTAGGTCCGGCCTACGGTGAGAATTTCAGCCGGCTATGCGCCCAGGCACGCATTCTGTTAGGGATTGTAGGAGATGAGTGGAAGGATCTGGAGGCGTATTTTTCCAACCGGTTGGTGAATGTGATGGCCTCGGGGGCGTTTCTGCTTCAAACCTACACGCCCGGTTTGGAGAGCGTCTTTACCAACCATGAACATCTGGTCTGGTATCAGGATGAAGACGAGCTGTTCTCGCAGATAAACCAGTATCTCGCAGACATCGCCGCGAGATTGCGGATTGCCGAAAACGGCTATCGTGAAGTGACTGCAAAATACACCTACGACCACAGTGTCGCATTGATTATGGAGAGTGCGCGCAGCGGAAACCTTGATTGTCTTGCGGCAAAACCGGTCGAGACTGTGACAAATGTCCAACCTGCATCATCACTGCAAATTCAGGAGACTGAGCAAGAGGCTTTGGACGATCATTGGAAGAAAGCTCTTGCCGAAGCTGAGCGGGGTGGCCGGTTCACCCTGGAATGGTTTAGAGGCCATCCCATCACCCGGGAATTGCTGAAATCGCCGGTTTTGCAAGGACACGTGCTGGAAATCGGTTGCGGATTGGGGCAACGGGCGTTTCTGGCGCACCAGGCCAAAGGATGCCGCATTACCGGCATGGATGCTTCCTGGTTCGCAGTGGCGCACGCCCAGAAAACTTATGGATCAACTCAGCTCGCTTTCGAGGTTGGTGATGCTACCAATATGCCTTTCCCCAGCCGATCCTTCGATAACGCCTACATGCTGGCGGTATTTGAACATATCGTAGAGAGTGACCGGCTGCTTCGCGAGATTGAACGAGTCTTAAAACCCGGAGGCCGCATCTTTGTATCGGTGACGGAGAATAATTATCACGCTTCCCCGGATCACGTGCATATTGTTACGCATGAGGAATTGCGCCGGGCATTTGCGTCTTTACGAGTGGTGGACAGCTACGTCGCAGATCATATCATCTTTTTGACGGCAACAGTACCACCGGACGCGGTTCATACTGAAGTTAGGCCGGAGATCCGGCAGAGGATCCCGGAAATGGCTTTTGAAGAGAGGTAAGATCTAATGAAAAAATTCTGGAAAAGCATTATCGAGCCGCTTTTTAAGGCGGCCCAGCCTGCTGTCATCGTGGAAATCGGATCGGAGGAAGGGATTAACACCCTGGATCTGCTGAAATACTGCCGCTGTCATCGATCCACTCTCTACGTCATCGAACCCGAACCGCACTTTGACGTCACTGCCTTTCAGAAGCAGTTTGGTGAGCATCTGATTTTCCTGCAGGATATCAGCCTGAACGTCCTGTCTCAAATTCCCCAATTTGATGCTGTACTCATTGACGGCGATCACAACTGGTACACCGTTTTCCACGAACTCTGTGTCATCGAATCGTATGCCTTGAGAGAGGGGGAGTTCCCGCTGGTCCTGATGCACGACGTCTGTTGGCCCTATGCCAGGCGGGATCTGTATTATCAACCGGAAAGGATCCCGGCGGAGTATCGTCAGGAATTCCAACGGAGCGGCGTTTTACCAGGGCGCTGCGAACTGGTTCCTGACGGAGCGAATAATCGCCACTATCACGCGCTTCTGGAAGGCGCACCACGCTGCGGGGTGCTCACCGCAGCCGAGGATTTTCTCAAACAGACCAAACTCCCGGTCAGGTTTATCACGCTGCCCGGATTCAACGGTTTGGGATTGATGGCTGATGAACGGCGCTTAAGTCGGGATTCCCGGTTCAAGGAAGTGTGGGATTCCATAACTCTAACCGAGCCGTTGCGGCGCCACTTCGAGATGGTCGAAGCCGTGAGGCTGGAAAGATTGTACGCGCGCAAATAATAACACTACTATCCTCGTAACCGGGAGTATTATCCATGCAGCCCGTTATCACTGTGCTAACCGCCACCTACAACCGGCCGCAATTGTTGCGTGAAGCCGTGCAATCCATCCTGGCCCAGACCTTCGCCGATTTCGAGTTGATCGTCATCAACGACGGCGGGCAAGATGTCAGTGAAATTCTGGCGAGTTTTAAGGATCGCCGCATCATCTATCTGAATCTCCCCGAAAACAACGGCAAAGCTCATGCGCTGAATTGCGGTATTGACATCGCTCGGGGGAAATACTGCGCCTATCTGGACGATGACGATCATTTTTTCCCACACCATCTGGCAACTCTTCTGACGGAACTCGAGGCCCATCCGGAGATAGACCTGGTCTATTCCGATTTCGAAGAGGTCCTTTACTCGAAAGAGCCGGACGGAAGCCGGCGGGAAATCGAAAGGAGCGTTACGTTCTCATCGGACTTCGACCGCACGGCTCTGCTCAAGATGAATTACATCCCGCATCCCACTATATTGCACCGCAAGGAGATTTTAGATGCCTATGGCCATTTCGATGAGAGTTATCCTTGCCTGATTGACTGGGAGCTGTTTCATCGGCTGGCGTTTTATTGCGAGTTTCGTCATCTAAAGAGAGTCACAGGCGAATATTTTATCAATCGCGATAAGGGCGACCACATCACCAACCTGCATAACACTGAGCGCGATTCCTACATGGGGCATTTTCACCGCATCCGCCGGCAGCTTCCGCCCCGTCCCTGGAAATATGTTGAAGCCACGCCAACCGGCCTCCGGGTACGGCCAAAGCTCGAACCTTCTCGAGATTCAAGCAATTCCTACCTGGTCAGCATTATCATTCCAGTGCGCAATAAAGTGGATTTGACCCGTCAGTGCCTGGCTTCCATCCGCGAGACGCACCCTGTCATCAGCCACGAGATCATTATCGTGGACAACGCTTCGGACGACGGTTCCAGGGAATTCTTGCAGGCTCTGGCCGCGCAAAAGGAGATCACCTATCTCCGCAACGATCCTCCGCAACCATTTGCAACTTCATGCAATCGCGGCGCACACCTCGCCAAAGGTAAATATCTGCTCTTTCTGAACAATGATACGGTGGCTCTCCCCGGCTGGCTGGAAGAGCTTGTGCGGGTTGCGGAATCAGCCCCGGATATTGGGGCGGTAGGCGCCAAGCTACTCTATCCGGATGGCACCATCCAACATGCCGGGGTTGCGTTCCATTTTTACACTCGGTGGAACAATGTTGGTCCCTATCACATTTTCAGGAAATTCCCGGCCGGTCACCCTGCTGTGATTAAACAGCGAGAATTCAACGCCGTAACAGGCGCGTGCCTGTTGACTCCTCAGGCCGTGTTCATTAACCTCGGCGGATTCGATGAAAGATACATCAACTGCTTCGAGGATGTGGATTACTGTCTGCACCTGCGCTCGCGTGGCTACCGAATCATTTACACGCCCAAAGCGGAGCTGGTGCACTTCGAAGGGCAAACTGAAGGCCGCAACGATAACGTTCGCCGCTCATTTCTAGTTCTCCAGGAAAAATGGGGAAGCCGGCTATCCGCCGACGAGGGGCCGTACTTATCAGAAGAGGGGTTGATTATTGAAGAGAATGATGAAAAGACCCTCTACTTGTTGGATATCAACGAGTTTCGACAATGGAAAGAGGCCATCTGCCAGATCCTGGATTTGCACCAATGGCTAAGGGCGTCTGAAGAACTTGAGCAACTTGAAAAATTGGTGGGAACGAACAAACCGGACATTCTGGAAATGCGAGGGCGCTGGGCACTTGGCGTGGGTGACGGCGCCGGTGCCTGGCAGTCTTTTAACCGGGCACACAAGCTGGATCTTGGCAACGCCGGGCCGAAGTGGGGTCTGGTTCAGGCGGCGCTGGCACAGTCCAAACCGCTGGAAGCTCGCACCCGCTTACGCCGTCTGATGGCTGACCATCCCGATGATCCCAGGCAAGGTCAATGGCGCAAAACTCTTGAAGAGATTCGCGGCGTTCAGGGGGCGAGTTCGATATCGAAACAAGCTGCCTGCCTCGAACCGGCGGGGGAGAGTTGTTGAGAGGAATTAATGCTGGCGTTATTTTAAATATCCAAGCTGCGAGAGAGTCTTCTGAACAATGGCCGCCACGCGCGCCTGGCCTTGGTCATTGAGGTGCATCCAGTCCCGATCAGGATCAGCAAAGAATTCCCGGTTGTTCTCGCGGGACAATTCGGCGGCGGCGTCCGCCAGAGGGATGGAATCACGGGCGGCCGTCTGCCGTATGATCTCCAGGTATGGCCGGTGATTTTTCAAAGCCCAAGAGGCTTCAATAGGGTAGGAAGGTTCAGGTTCAGTCCAGAAAATGACGGGAACCCCGCGATCCTGGCACCAACGAGCCATAGCTAAAAAATTAGATTGATAATCCTGCACGGAAACACGGGGAGTCTCAGGTACGGGTGGGGATCCCAGCAACCTGCGATATAGTGCAGATTCGTGGAAGCGCTGATACAGGGGATGAATCAAATATCCTGTTATCGTGGCGCCGAAGATAAAACTGGGCGAGTATTCAAACTGCTTTCCTCGTCGCACTGCAGGCGGGCCGTCCGGCGCCAGATCCAGCAGTGAGTCGTTCCAGCCGAACGCGACCAACAGAACGTCCGGTTGCAGTCTCTCCAGATAATGTTCAACGAACTGTCGGCCGTGCCAGCTTGAATAACCGGGGACGGCAGCGTTGACGACCTCATAGCATCGCTTACCGGCCTGATCATTGAGCTGCCTCTCCAGGGAGGCGCTGAACGTTCCTTCCATGCAAGAGGCTCCATGACCGAACGATACCGATCCCCCCAGCGCTACGACACGGACCAGACCAGGCGGTTTGGTAACCTCGAAGTCGCGACCCAAGAACCCATCCCGGTTGATCTCAGCGTAACGGAATCCCAGCAATTCCCCCCGGTAGCCGGGATTGAATTTCCAGATCAGCCACGGATCCGATCTGAATCTCCGCACATCCAGCAGAGGTGTATTGAAAAAAAGATGGGAACCAATTCTGAGACCGGCTTCGGTCACAATCAGGAGATACAGCAGGTAGAGCAGGAAACGAAAACCTTGTTTCACACCGCGTTCCATAACATCATGGAATAATATGAACATTTTCACTTTGGATTGCAACTGAAAATTGAGCGAATCAATCACCGGCAGGCAGTGGAAACAGTAAAATGGGGACGCGCTTCAGGCGTCCCCATTGTTTTTGTGTCTTGTGGGCTCGGGCAGGAGATTGTCGGAAGAAGATGTCCGATACTATGGTAACAAGGGGCTTCAGCCCCTTGAAGGTAACCAGGCACACTCTAGTAGCAAGGGGCTTAAGCCCCTTGTTGAAATGCAGTATAATCCGGTCGCAAGGAGCTGAAGCCCCTTGTTGATGACCTGGCGATAACCTCACTTCAGCAGCGTCAGGTTGCGCCCGATTTGGAATCCGTTTGAAGTTAGACGAGCGAGATACACTCCGCTGGACAACGCCGCACCGTCAAATGAGACCTGGTACGCGCCCGGTTGATAGTAGCCTTGAATCAGGCGGGATACTTGTCTCCCGGCGGCATCGAAAACCACCAAAGAGACATCGCCGGGTTGCGGCAAGGTAAACGACAGCATGGTGGAGGCGTTAAAAGGATTGGGGTACCCAGAGTTCAGTTCCAGCGTGGTCGGCATGACCAATGGAGTGGGCAAGGATCGCACGGCCGTGACATCCGTCAGCCGCCCGAACTGACCCGTAGTGAAGTTCGGATTGCTCTCATTCCCGAGGGAGGCTATATACACCTGACTACCCCGTCCCGCCACAACCCAGGTGTAACTCCAACTCGAACTCGTACTGATGGGATTGCCGAGATAGTATGTGGTGATGATGGCATGTGATTGCACACGAAGACAGGGGAAGGATCCGGTGATGTCAATGACCGTTCCCCAGCCATCCACCACGTAATGCACGGAATCCCTGGTTAAATAATCCGGGAAAAACGAGGGGAAATTGAAGGCCGTGTCCCACTCATCACCATAACTGATGGGGAAATTGTAAATCGTATTACCGCCATCGTAAATAATGGTATCGGACATGTTGGGAGTTACGAAGGCAGTGCCCAGGATGGTTGCGCTTGAGGGAGTGACATTAAAAAATGTATAGTTGTCAATACCGGCCCCCCCAGGGTAATCTGCCACACGATTCGCCGTGGGGAAAACTGGGACGAAAGGCGTTTGGCTGGGTAGAATCCAATTTTCGGGGTAGTCGTAGTCGGTTGGCATGAGGCTGAAATTCCAAACCTGATTAGGCCCTGAAGGTCCGGCATTTACGGTCACCGCACTCGAAGTCCAGCTATAATGGATGGTCGTGCCGGGCTCGGTGGGGATATCGCCGACATTAATGACGGGTTGCGCTTGCAAACCAGTAACACAGATGATCATCGCGAGCAACGCATAACGGATGGATACGGACATGATTCCTCCGAGTTGTCATTGAAATCATTGGTTCGGGACTTGATGGCTGAGGTAGTGCCGGACGGGGACGTCCGGCACCACCGTAACAAGGGGCTTCAGCCCCTTGAAGGTAACCAGGCACACTCTAGTCGCAAGGAGCTGAAGCCCCTTGTTATGGTGGTGCTAACCTTATTTCAACAGCGTCAGGTTGGTAGACGCCTGATAACTGCCGGAGTTCAATCGAGCGTAGTACACACCGCTGGGTAGCGCAGCGCCATTGAATGGGACTTGGTACGCGCCCGGTTGATAATGCCCTTGAACCAGGTGGGATACCGGCCTACCGGCAGCATCGAAGATAGTCAGGGAAACCTCTCCCGGTTGTGGCAACGTGAAGGTCAACATCGTCGAGGCGTTAAAGGGATTGGGATAGGCGGATTTTAATTCCAGATTCGTCGGCATCGCGATCGGATCCGGCAGCGATTGGACACCCAGGACGCCGGTAATGCGCGAGAAATATCCTTGGGTGAAATTCTGGTTCGGTTCATCAGACGCCGAGACAATCGTTATCTGCGCTCCACGACCGGCGACCAGCCAGGAATACGACCAATTGGTGGTGGTGAAGGGGAAGCCGAAATAGGAGACGGTAAAAGTGGTATGCGCCCGAATGCGCAGGCAGGGCCAGGTGCCAGCCAAATCGGTCAAGGTTCCCCAGGCGTCAACTTCGCTGCGGGTGGAATCATAAAAACTGCCGCCCTGATAATTATACCGATATACGGTATTCCATTGAGCGCCATAAGTCACCGGGAAGGGGTAAGATGGTTGAGTGTTGGTGTACGAGATGTACCAACTGCTGTCCGGGGTGACGACGCCGGTGCCCAATATCGTGATATAGGTAGGCGTAAGCACGTAATAGGTGTAAGAATGTTCGTTCGCCGCCTCGGTCATGTCGGAACAACGATTGGCCGTAGGGTATTGCGCGAAGAAGGGCGTGGAACTGGGGTCCACCCAATTCTGTATTCTGGCCACACCCGCCGCTCTGCCGGTAAAATCCCAGGTTTGATTCGGCCCATCCTCGCCCAGATCCACCGGGCCCAGCACCCAGTCGGAAGCCATATTAATCGTGGTGCCGGGATTGGTGGGGAAATCGGTGTAGGTAAGGACTGGTTGAGCCTGCAAAACCACCACTGAAAAGGCCGTTAGCAGCAGGGCGTTTAGGAAAAGCGGTTTCATAATTCCTCCGATAAGGTTCTGGATGGGTTTAGAAGAACTACGCTGAATACACCGAAATCTTTGATAGAAAAGCAGTTATTTTGCGATTAAGTATCAATATGAGAAGACGCTCAGCGGGGAGTCTCTCTGGGTGGAATATTGTGGGTCGCTCTCGCCTGGCGGCAGGTAGGGTTATGCACGACGGCGTTCCACGCGGCAGCAACAAGGGGCTTCAGTCCCTTGCCAATGTCACATCGTCTCCCCCCGGTAACAAGGGGCCTAGGCCCCTTGTTGTAGCCATTAAAGCGGCCTCACTTCAGCAGGGTGATTTGGCGGGATTCCTGGCGGCCGTTTGCAATCAATCGCGCGTAGTAAACTCCGCTGGCCAACGCCGCGCCCTCGAATGAGACTTGATACGCGCCGGGTTGATAACGCCCCTGAACCAGGTTCGATACATGCCGTCCGGCAGCATCGAAAATGGAAAGCGATACGTCACCCTGTTGCGGTAAAGTAAAGGTTAAAACCGTCGCGGCATTGAAGGGATTGGGAAACGCCGGGTGCAACTCCAGCAATGTAGGCAGGATTTGTGGAGTAGGCAGCTGCAACACCGCGGTGATGGAGGCAATCCGAGTAACAAATCCCATGGTAAAATTGGGATTGGTTTCATTCGTAACGGAGGAAATGGAGATTTGGCTGCCACGCACAGGGACATTCCAGGAATACACCCAAAGGGTATTGGTCGCAGTCAAGATGCCGTTCGTGTAGGTCATGAGGAAGAAATGCTGCTTGTAGCGCAGGCAAGGGTAGGTGCCGGTTTGATCGGTTAGCGTGCCCCAGGCATCAACCTCCGAGATGCTGGAATCCAGGACTGTAATCGTCGGTGAGTTTGGATGCTCGAATACGGAAGTCCACTGCAACCCATACGTCGCCGGGAACAGGAAAGTCGGCTCAGTTCGGGTGAAAATCGAAACACTGTAAATGGTGTCTTGAGAGGTCAGGCCATTTCCCAGTGGGGTGAAACCACTCGAATTCAGGAAGCTAAAGCTGTAGGATTTAAAATTTCCCAGGTCAATTTCCACGGCGCGATTAGCCGTGGGGAATTGGGCGGCGAAAGGCGTGGAACCGGGAGACACCCAGGGGACGGCCCACCCTTGAGGAAGATTCAGCGAGCTAAAATTCCAGGTTCGATTGGCTCCGTCCTCCCCCAGATTCACAGGAATAGTGTTAGCTCCAGTCATGTTGTAGTAGACCGTAGTCCCCGGGCTGCCGGGGACGTCATTGGAAGTAATCGTGATTTGTGCTTGAACGACGCAATTCAACATAAACATCATTAGCATCCCGCGAATGAGCTTATACATAACACCTCCCTTAAGACATGTGAATGCTCGCTATTGATTTAAAGCTTGCATTGTATATATAAAATACGTAAATTCAAGGAGGAACATTGATTTTAAAGGACCGATCATGAAGTTTATCAGGTATCTTTCAGTAGTCATTCTGGGGTGGGCCACCGCCACTTCAGCCGCGCCGTTCGACGGGCAGTCCGCCCGGCTCTATCTGGACACCTTATGCAGTCGGGAATTCGCCGGACGCAAAAGCGGCGATCCAGAGATGGCCAAATGCGAGCGCTGGGCGGCGGATAACTTCAAGTTGTTCGGGTTGGAACCGGGCGGCAGCGAAGGTTACCTGCAACCGTTTCCCATCCTCAACAACCGGGAAATGAAAGCCTCATTGGAGCTGATCAGCGGCATTCATGGCCGCAAAAAATACGGCAACGGCGAAGATTTCCACACCAACACCAATTCCGGGTCGGGAAAGGTGCAGGCCGAAGTGGTCTTTGCCGGGTATGGTATCTGTGAACCGGGCATGGAACGGGATGATTTCGCGGGAATTGACCTTAAGGGGAAGATTGCCTTGATCTACAAGGCTGTGCCGGGATCCGAGCGTCTCTGGGATAAACAGCGCTGGCGCGATTACAAGCTTACGAAAGCGGTACAGCATGGGGCGGTGGCGGTGATCTTTGTCAATGACCAATATGCCATATCCGGTGCGGCGCTGCATCAGGACGCCTTTTTCCCTCAGGTGCCGGTGATCATCGTATCCGAGCATGTCGCCGACGACCTCTTTCGGGGTTCGGGCAAGCGGTACGCAAACGTCAAGAAGGCTTTGGAGAAAGCACCCCAATCCTTCGCCACCGGCAATATTGTCAGGCTGGAAGTCCGCATGAGGCACAATCCCGAGGCTCGGGCCGCCAATGTTATCGGGGTGCTTCACGGGTCGGATTCCACCCTGATGGATGAATGGATTGTGGTCGGCGGGCACATGGATCACAATGGCGTCAACGCCGAAGGGGATGTATTTTACGGTGCGGATGACAACGCTTCCGGCGCGGCCATCATGCTGGAACTGGCGCGAGGTTTTGCCTCCCGCTACCCCACGCCCAAGCGCAGTTTGATGTTCATGGAATTCGCCGCCGAAGAGCAAGGTCTATTGGGGTCGCAGTGGTTCGTGGATCATCCCACCATCCCGAAAGACAAAATCGCCGCCATGATCAACTTCGACTGTTGCGGCATGGGGTCGGGTGGCGTGGGTTTCGGCGGAGCGGAACATTTCCCCGAAATCTGGCAGGCGTATGAGGCGCAGATGGATTCTGGGACACGAGCCAACCTGACTCTCAGCACGATCTGGCACGGGGGATCGGACAATTCGTCATTCCAGGATGCGGGGATTCCGACGTTCAATTATTGGTCGTCCGGCGACCGGCCTTTCTACCACCACCAGGAGGATTTACCCGGACAGATCGCGACTACTACCCTGGGGAAGGTGGGACAGGAAGCGTCGAATTTCATTCAGTTCATGGCGAATTGGGAGAAGCCGGTGATCACCGAGAACTACAAGGAACGGGCATGGTTGTACTCGGCCTGCAGTATCTTTCTTAACGGTTATGGCAGACCGCCTTTGCAAGAGGTTGATGTATGGGCTGAGACCATGAAAAATAACCATGACCAACAAGGATTGAAATGTGCCGTGGTCAGTATCAGTCCGGAAGATCCCTTTGGCGACGTAGATTTCTGGCGGCAATTTTGCAAGAACCATAACTTTTCCTTTGTGACCGGTAAAGATGGCATTCGCGAGGCTATGCGCAAACAAAAATTAGCGGTGTTGCCGGTGATATCAAATATAGCCGTGATGGATGTCGAAGCTGTATATTTGCGCAATCTGGCGATGATGGGAATAAAGATCGCGAGTGTCGGTCAAGCAGAAACAGATAGTTCCAAACGGGCAAAGGCGATTAATGAAGCGGCTGAACTGGGGATGACGTTTATCTGCGAAGCTGCTTTAAGGCACCTTCTTCCCCAGAAAAGCAAACGGATTCTCGTTTACTCCAACCTTCCCGATAAAGTTGATCTTCCCGCGAAAGAGGAGTTGGACAAAGTGCGATTGGTTTTCCCCTACAACTTGGAAACTGCCTTTGACCATGAAACGATCAAACCTGATTCAGGAGGGATTGTCAGCAGAGTAGTTGCTCTCGATTTCTGGACGAATGGCCCCTTATCGGGGAGCCTGATAAAGCTTGAGCAGGCCGGCTTCAGCGGGCAGGAAATCGTATACATGATGGGGGAGAATCTGTTGGAGGTGCTGCCGTAAAAATCCCCTCCGCCCCCCCTTAATAAGGGGGGTGACTACTAGCCATACGAATATGTAAGGGGCGCAGGCCGTGCGCCCCAACATTTTAAAGGCAATGGGAGATTCGGGACTCGCAACTACTTGGTATAATACCGCATCGCTTCAGGGAGATGCTGTTTGATATTTTCGATGCGAGTGTCGGAGGCAGGGTGCGTCGAAAGGAACTCAGGAGGTCGAGCGCCGCCAGTATCCGCCATACGCTGCCAGAAAGTGACCGCCGCGTTGGGATCGTAACCAGCGCGAGCCATGAGAATCAGGCCGATGCGGTCGGCTTCGGATTCGTGCAGGCGGCTGTAGGGCAGCAGAATGCCGATTTGCGCCCCCACTCCGAAGGCAGCCAAGGCGAGCATTTGCGTCTGCTCGGACTTGTTTTGCAGCGCGGCTTGCAGGGCTAATCCACCCAACTGCTCCGCCAATCCCTGACTTAGGCGTTCACCGCCATGATTGGCCAAGGCGTGCGCCACCTCATGCCCCATCACCACGGCAACACCGGTTTCATCTTTGCAGATGGGCATAATGCCGGTGTAGAAAGCCACTTTGCCGCCTGGCATGCAGAAGGCATTGATGGTGGAGTCCTCCTGGATCAGGTTGAAGTCCCAGCGGTAGCTTTTACGCTGCTGAGTCATGTTGTTCTCAGCCATAAACAGGTCAGCGGAAGTGGCGATGCGCTTGCCGACATTACGCACCATATTCACCTGGCGTTGATCGGTAGATAATTTCGAATCCTTGATCAGCTCATCGTATTGGCTGAAGCTCATCTGCAACAGTTCACTTTCCGGCACGAGACTGAACTGCGTGCGGCCGGTGATGGGCACCTTCTGGCAGCCTATAACGAAGATGAGCAATAACGCGATCTGCAACCAAATTATTCTTTTTGCGGTCATCGTTTTTGCCTCCGATTTAGTATGAATAATATACGATGTGATCGGCGGATGTTAAGGTTTTTCCAGTTCCTTTTTCGTCAGCACTTTGCCCAGTTCCACGCCGGGTTGATCCAGCGCGTCAATCCCCAGGAAGGATCCGGCGAAGACGGTGGCAATCTCACACGTCATCATGAAGTGCCCCACGGTGAAAGCGTCCACGCGGGGGAAAAGAGCCGTTAAATTGGCTCGACCCGCTTGGCGCAACGCCTCTTCGGTCGCGTGCTTTTCCGCCGTTAGCACCTGCCCCAGAGTGCGCCCTCCCCAGAAGTCCAGCGCTGACCGATCCGGGTAGAGGCGTGGGATAATCACGTCCACACCGTGATCTTCGACTTCCAGGAAACAGATGACCTTATCGAACGGCCCCTCCATGTATAGTTGCACCATGGAGTGCTGGTCGGTGGCGCCCAAAGCTTTTTCCGGCGTCTGCCCCCAAAAGATCTCCCTACCCTCCAAATTATAGCGTTTGCCCAGACTCTCCGCCCAGAGTTGGCGAAACCAGTCAGCTAATCCCAGCAGCCGGTTGCAATAAGGCATCATCACGACCGTACCGGCCCCTTTCAGGTCGCGTAACAAAATCAACGAGAGGGCGAAACGGTAAGCGGGATTGTCCAGAATCTCCGCTACGGAACTGTCTTGATCCGCCTGACCAGCTCCAGTGCACAACGCTTCTACGTCAATCCCTGTCAAGGCTGCGGGCAACAAGCCCACAGGTGTCAATACGGAAAATCTCCCGCCGACGCCCGAATCAATATCGAAGGCGCGGATGTTCTCGGCTTGGGCCAGTTCTCGCAGCAGTCCTTTGGCCGGGTCGGTGGTGAACACCAGATTTTCCCGATACCGATCTTTCAATTTATGCTGCAAGCGCTCTTTCACTATGAGATACTGCACCAAAGTCTCCGGCGTTCCACCAGACTTGGTGATGACGTTGAACAGGGTCTTTTCCAGCTCCAACGATCCCAAAAGAGCGTCGAATTCAAAGGGATCAACGTTATCCGGGAAATGGAGTCGTGGCGCGGAGAGGGATTGATCAGCGCTTCGTCCCAGGGCAGTGTACAGCGCCGCCGGTCCCAATGAACTGCCGCCGATACCCAGCACGACGATGTCGCTGAAGCGACCGCGAACCTCATCTACATAAGCGCGGATTTCACCGATAACCTGCCCCCGGTAGGGTAATTCGTAGAACGGGAGCCGCCCGGCAACCCGGCGGCTTTCCAAATCTTCGTGAGCGCTACGGGCACGCGGTAGGGCAGCCTCGAGATCAGCGGCGGTCAAACCCAGGCGGTCACCCGCCCGAGCTTGTTCGAGATTGGAAAAGTTCCAAGTTATAGAAG
The DNA here is from genome assembly GCA_020051775.1 of Calditrichota bacterium. GTDB lineage: Bacteria > Electryoneota > B3-LCP > B3-LCP > B3-LCP > JAGVQJ01. Next base: position 34,426 of record JAGVQJ010000152.1, read on the forward strand.
ATGACATACAGGTAATCCTTTATATCAATCGTTGTACCGTCGTGACCGCCAAAGCTGAGGTCTTGCGCCACCAGGGGATGGTAATGCGGCGCTCGAATACCTCGAAATTCCGCCGCTTCAGTTCATGTAAGACGCGCCAATAGACCGCTTTCATGATCTGGGCGGGAAACAGGCGATGTTTCTGGTTTCCGGCCAATGCGGGATCAGCAATCTTGAAATACGACCAGGCGCGATTGTATTCAAAACTCATTAATTCGTGAAAGCGGCGATCCCGGACACAGGCGCGCAGCTCAGCTTCGCTATAATCGAATCGTCGCAGGTCTTCCAGCGGAAGATAAAGTCGCCCGGCGTTTATATCTTCGGCCACGTCGCGCAGGATGTTGGTTAACTGAAAGGCTATCCCCAGATTGTCAGCGTACAAATCCGCGCCGGGAGTGGTGCATCCGAAAATCCGCAGGGATACTCGCCCCACGGAGGAGGCCACCCGGCGGCAGTAAATTTCCAGGTCGGAGAATGTGGCATACCGGCGCGGTTCGAGATCCATTTCTATACCGTCCAGCAGATCATAGAAAGATTGGAGCGGCAGATCGTAATGCTGTAGGGAATCCGATAGCGCCAGAAAGAGGGGCGAATCGGCTCGACCAGCGAAGCAGTCGTCCAGAGAGGTTCGCCACTGTATCAGTTTCTGGTGGCGTTGGTCTGGGGCTAAAGCCTTGGAGTCGTCGGAAATGTCATCAGAGAGCGCGCACCAGGCATAAAAGGTTGAAAGCGCCAGACGGCGCTTCTTGGGGAGGAATCGGAAGGCGAGATAGAAGTTGCGCGCGCGGCGGCGGGCGATCCCGTCACAGAATTTGTAGGCCTCAGGTAAGCGGTTTAAAGATGTTTCGGTCATGTTCGGTGGCATCAGCCGGAAGCGGTGGTGGTGCCCAAGGGTTTGAAGGATTTGGCCACCATTCCCAGCTTTGGAAAAAAACCCAACTTGACTCGCCTGCTCAGCACCGCCAGAGGATTCTTCTGTACTTGCCCCAGTATGGCCAGCCCGCCCAACACGAACAGCCGTACCGAAATGCGGAGGTTGCCCTCCAGTTTTTCGGGCAGCGCCGCTCCGGCATTCAGGAATTTGTAGGCGCGCACGATCTGATAGCGCAGCAGGCGATCCAGCGCGGGAGTGAAGTTGCCGTTCAGGATGTCGTCGGGATCCACACCGAACTGCATGCACTCATCCAAGGGGATGTAGATGCGTTCGCGTTGGGCGTCGTTACCCACGTCTTGGCAGAAATTAGCCAGTTGCAGCCCGGTACAGATGGAATCCGACAACACATCGAGCTGTGGGTCGTTGTACCCGTACAGTCGCAGCATGAGCCGCCCAACCGGATCGGCGGAACGACGCGTATAATCGCGCAAATCGTGAAAAGAGCTGAAGCGATGGACGGTCAGATCCTGACGAAAGGCGGAGAGCAGGTCAAAGAACAGAGCGGGCGGAAGATCATACCGCGCGGTCGTCCAGGCCAGCGCCCGCGTAATGTGATGACCGGGCTCGCCCTCCAGACTGCGTCGCAATTCCGCGGTCCACTCGTCCAGCAGTCTCTCCGCTTCCACCGCATCCTTGATTTCATCGGCTAGATCATCGCTGTGGCGGCTGAAAGCGTACAGGGCTGATATGTGCGGGATGAGGCGCCAGGGCGTCAAGGGCCCCAAGACGAGAAAATTCTCGTAATGGGCCAGCGAAGCGCCGAGGCACCGCGCCTGAGCGAAGCGCAGCTTAAACCCTTTCGGGGTCTCCTTATTCGTCGAGATTGGCGGGGGCGCTTTCAACATCTGCTTCTTCCGATTCCCCATGCGGAATGGGGACATCGAAGGCTCCCAGGCTGGTCGGTACACGATCCCGGCAAGCTTCGATGAAGCATGCCCAATGGTATTCGCCTTCCATACCGGCCTGTTTGCTCAGGTAGGGTTTGTCCTGCGTTGTCAGTTCCCCCTGACAGTGCCTGCACTTCATCCCTTTTCCCCCCATGGTGCGGGTTTTACCCACGGCGCAATTCCTCTAATTTAGATTCCATGAACGATTTGATTTCCTGTAGCCGATCCTGGCTCGTGGCTTCAAAGCGCATCACCAGGGCGGGTTGCGTATTGGAAGCGCGCAACAATCCCCAACCATCGGGGAATTTAACGCGCACTCCGTCAATGTCGTTGACTTCGTACTGCGGTTGGGAACGGAAGAACTCCTTCATCCGATCCACTAATTTAAATTTTATCTCATCGGGCACGTCCACGCGGATTTCCGGTGTGGAAAAGACCGGCGGCAAGCCCCACAGCAGGCTGGACAAGGGCCGAGCTTCTTCGCACAACAATTCCACCAACCGCCCGGCGGCATACAGGGCGTCATCGTACCCAAAATAACGGTCGCTGAAGAACAGGTGGCCGCTCATTTCGCCGGCCAGCAGAGCCTTTTCCTGCTTCATCTTCTTCTTGATGATGGAATGCCCCGTCTTCCACATGATGGGCCGGCCGCCATGCTTGGCAATTTCACTATAGAGATTCTGCGAACATTTGACTTCACCGATGATGGCGGCGCCGGGATTCTTCTTTAAGATGCTGCGGCTGAAGATGATCATCAACTGGTCGCCCCAGAGGATGTTGCCCAGATTGTCCACCACACCTAGGCGGTCGCTGTCGCCGTCGAAAGCCACTCCTAAGTCGTAGCCCAGCTCTTCGGTGCGTTTTATCAGGGTTTTCAGATTTTCCGGTATAGTGGGGTCGGGATGGTGGTTGGGAAAAGTGCCGTCGGGTTCGCCGTAGAGAACGTCCACCAGGCAGCCCATGGATCGGAATAGTTCCGGCGCTACCAGTCCGGCGCAGCCATTCCCGCAATCCATCACCAGCCGGATCGGTTGATCCACAACGAGATTTTTCCGCACGTAATCCAAATACGCGGGGATGATGGGTTTCTCCTCCACCGTACCGGAAGTCGCCGCCTCGACGAAATCTCCAGCTTCGATCTGGCGGCGCAGATCCTGAATCTCCTCGCCGTAGATGGAATCCTGCCCCACGTTCAGCTTGAAACCATTATACTGGGGCGGGTTATGGCTGGCGGTGATCATCACGCCGCCATGAGTGTTGTAGTAACTGATGCCGAAGTATAGCAACGGTGTGGGGATCATGCCCAAGTCAATGACATTCAATCCGGCCTGCGTCAAGCCTTGTACCATAACATCGCGCAGGTGCGGCGAGGAGAGGCGCACGTCGCGTCCCACAGCTACGGTCTTGCCGCCTTGCCGGGCGAGCTTGGTGCCGAAGCCCAGTCCCAGCGCGCGCACGGCTTCATCGCTCCAGTCCTGCGGGTACAAACCACGCAGATCATATTCCCTGAAAACCATTGGATTCAAATTTATGCCTCTGACTCTAATTGTGTAACAACTCAAGCAGGAGTATTACAGTTCCACTTCGCTAAAGAACCGCTAAGGGCTTTAAAGTTACGAAAGGATTTGAAGGATTTCAACAAAAATATTACAAATTTGGAGCTTGAAGCACCCGGCGATATAGATCTGTGTAGGAGGCAGTGATGCGCGTAGCGCTGAACAGATCCCGGGCGCGGCGGCGAGCCGCCTGGCGCATCCGGTCGCGGAGTTCGGGGTTATTCAGGATTTTCAAGGCCGCCTCAGACATCGCCTCCACATCACCCAGGGGTAGGAGAAAACCGGTCTGGCCGTCCTGGATCACTTCCGGCAGGCCGCCTACGCGAGAAGCGATCACCGGCACTCCGGCGGCATTGGCTTCCAAGGCCACCAACCCGAAGCTTTCCGTCTGGCTGGGTAGCAATAAGATGTCAGCCAGGCGCAGGATCTCCTCGACTTCGGCTTGTTCCCCCAGAAAGTAGACATCCTCGTGAATCCCCATCTCTTGGGCCTGACGTTCGGCGTGGATGCGTTCGGGGCCGTCACCCACCATGAGCAATTTGGCGCGACGTTGGCGATGCACCCGCGCGAAAATCTCAACTACGTCGGAGATGCGTTTGACCGGCCTAAAATTGGAGATGTGCGCCAAAATGGCTTCACCGTCGGAATCTGAGGCCCGATCAGTCTGGGTTTCGGCCCACTCGGCCAACTGGCGAGGCACGAAATTGGGGATGACTTCGATCTCGCGATCCACGTCGAAGACCCGGCAGGTTTCATCTTTCAGATACTGACTGACGGCGGTGACGGCGTCGGATTTTTCCAGGATGAAATGCGTGATAGGCCAGAAGGAGGGCGCGTTGCCCACCAGAGTGATGTCGGTGCCGTGCAATGTCGTGATGAAGGGTATGCGACGATCCGTAAGCATCTCCTGAGCCAGATACGCCGATACCGCATGCGGGATGGCGTAGTGCACGTGGATCAGATCCAGGTGTTCGGTTTTAGCGACCTCCACCAGACGCGAGGCCAGCGCCAGGCTATAAGGCGGATATTCAAAGAGCGGGTAATCGCTGATCTCAACTTTGTGGAAGTGCAAGTTGGGGTGGTAGGATAAAATCCGCACCGGCGGAGCATAGGTCACGATGTGCACTTGATGGCCTTCCCGAGCCAGTTCCATACCCAACTCGGACGCCACCACGCCCGAACCCCCGAAGGTGGGATAGCAAGAGATGCCGATGTTCATATTAGTAAACAGGGAACAGAAAACCAAGCTTGGAGTCATTCCGGCAAGGACTTAAGTCCGTGTTCGGAATCAGGTCGTTATCTCAATGTCGCCCAGGCGGAAGGATGACCCGTCAGGAACGCCACGGGATCATCTACGCGCAGAGCTTCGCGGGACAGAAAGGGTTCGCCGTAAGCGGCTTCGACTTTGGACCCGAAGAATTTATTGCGGGCGATGACCATATCCATGAACTGCGGGCGGGTGAGGTAAGTTTCCGGTTCACCGCTTCCGGGATCGAACTGTGAACGATAGGCGCGGATGGCGGTCAGCTTGTCCTCGAAGACGTCGGAAACGTCCACCACGAAAGAATAGGCGGTGTCAAGGCGGCAGAAATACTGGATCGTCCAAGTGGGTCGGAAAGGCTTCTGGCCGGTCTCTATCTTGCGCAGACCCGCCAGGAAGGCCGCTTCCAAACCCGCGCGACCGGCGGCGGCGTGGTCGGGGTGGCGCTCCTCGCTGCACGGAACGATCCACAAGACGGGCCGCCATTTACGCAGTACGTGAATAACCTCCATGATGGTCTCCTGGTCGTTCTGCAAGAAACCGTCGGGGCGGCCGGCGTTCTCGCGCACGGTCAAACCCATGAGGCGGGAGGCTTCGGCGGCTTCGGCGTCGCGTTGTTCGGGAGTGCCGCGCGTACCCATTTCGCCGCGCGTCAAATCCAGCACGCCCACACGGTAGCCTTTTTTGACCAGCTTGATCAGCGTCCCGCCGCAGGAAAGTTCCACGTCGTCAGGATGCGCCGCCATAGCCATGGCGTGGAGGGGTTCGGGTTGTTTCATCGAATTTTCATCTTTCTCACTCGGATAGATTCGGGCGCTACGCTACTACTTGCGGCTGAAGCCCATGATGATCCCCAACGCCACCGACCAGAGCGCCGCCAGGCCGATCTGGTAATCCTTGGGCAAACTGAACGTCACGGTATGCGCCGGAATCCAGAACCAGACCAGTGTCCACCAGGCGCGCGAGATACCCGCATAGCCTCGGCGGCGCAAAATGAGATTATCTTCCCAGCGGTGGAAGGCCATCATCTGCGGGCCGAAGAAGGTGTTGGTCAGCACCGACAGCGCCAAGGCCCAACCCCAACCCTGGCCTAAAGCGTCCGGCAGCAGGTCGTGATCCAAGAGCGCCTGCGTGAAGCCGCGCATGGCCGTAAAGCCATACTTGATGACCACCCCCAGCAACGCCCACGCCGCGATCTTGGCCACCGTCTGCATCCAGGTTCCGGGCAAGCGCAAGCGACGCGCCTTGAGTGATACGGAGATCGTTTCCCCCAGTGTGCCCAGGAGGCCGAACTGCACCGCGGCGGAGAGGAGGGGATTTTGGATGACCCACTGGACGTATGGATTCATGGATGCGAATAGCTGGTGGAGTGTTACAAATTCGCCTAACGCACTACAACCGCTTTATCGACTCTGACCTCTCCCCCCGCTTCCAACCTGACCAGAAAAACTCCCGATGAAGGCGTTTGCCAGGTGAATTGATGCCTTCCCGCTGCTTGGCTTGGCCATTCCTGCCTTTTCACCAGCCTCCCGGAGATATCATACACCTGCAAATTGACCGATCCGATTGAAGGCAGTTCATAATTGACCACAACGCCGATGCTGGAGTTATAGCAGCGAAGAGAGGGCAGCACAGCAACCTCCAGAGAAGGATCTAGAGTTATTTGTCCATGAACTTTCAGCCATCCTTGGTCACTGCCTTCGGGGCTGGTACTGGCGGTGGTCCCTAACTTTGTGAGAACCAAAGAATCGGAAGCCCAGATCTCGGAGGGATAATCTCCCGCGCAAACGATATAGGTGTAGTTGCCGGAGGGAGCGGTCGCTGGGACCATTTGCTGTCGTTGCCACACGGTGACGCCGGTATCCAGCACCGTGGTCAGCGGAGTCTGCAATGGGCCGCCAAGGTGGCCATTAGGCAGGATGACCTTCGCCCAAAAATCGGTTGTTTGCGAGCTCCCGTTCAGATTGGTCGTCCTGAGCAGATATTCAAAACTCCCGCCGTTGGCTGGGATCTGAATCGGTGCGGTGAAGGGGATCAGTTCCAGAGACAGATTCGGCGCCGTCGCCTGAGTGTATTTCACCGTGGCGTAATCGTTATTTCCGAATTGACCGCTTTGCCCGGTCACGTAGACGCACCCGGCCGGATCTATAGCGATGTCATTGGCCTGATCATCGTCATTCTGCGGGCCATTATAGAGAATACTCCAGAGCACTTGCCCGGAGGGGCTGTATTTGAAGGTGGCGTAATTTGTGCTCCCGCCGGTGATGTAAATGTTCCCCTCGGCATCCAGGGCCAGGGATTGGCAGAAATCATACATGCCCTGGTGGTGACGCACCACCCATACCTGGATACCCGCACTGCTGTATTTCAGAGTCGCAAAATCGTCGTACGTCGCGCCGCCGTAGTCATAGCCGGTCACGTAAACGGATCCTGATGCGGTATCCACGGCCACATCAAAGGCCCGGTCTGCGCCACCGGCGGGGCCGTCATAGCGGGCCACCCACTGAAGGGCGCCATCAGCGTTGTATTTGATCGTGGCGTAGTCGTCATCATCCGCCATCGTCCCGGTGCTCCAGCCGGTAACTACCACATTACCCTGATGGTCGAGATCCAGAGCACGGGCCTGGTCATCAGTTTTGCCCGGGCCGTGATGGTAACGCTGGACCCATAACTGCCGACCGGTGGCATCGTATTTGATCGTGGCGTAATCCATCCCCAGGAAGTCTCCTCCCCAACTGGCCCCGGTGATATAAACGGAGCCGTCCCCGTCTACGGCGATATCATAGGCCACGTCAATATAATGCGCAGGGCCATCATAACGAGCGGCCCACTGTTGCACGCCCTGGTTGTTGTATTTGATCGTGACAAAATCGAAGGAAGACGTTTCGCCGAAGCTTTCGCCGGTGACATAGACATTTCCATTGACATCCAGGCAGATAGCATGGGCGGCTTCATTGCCGGAGGCGGGGCCGTTATATTGCGCCTGCCATAAGAGCGCACCCGTGCCGCTGTATTTTAAGATCAGAATATCCTTATTGCTGATAGCGTTGGTCGTAAATCCGGTTACATACACGTTGCCTGCTGCATCCATTTCCATCGCCTCGGCGCAATCCCAATCATGCGTGGGGCCATCGTAACGCATCGCCCAAAGCAGCTGGCCGGTCGGAGAATACTTGAGGGTAGCCCAGTCGTAGAAGGTGCTGCCGCCGAAGCTCCAGCCGGTGACGAAGACGTTTCCCTGCCCGTCCACCGCAATAGCTTTGGCGTAGTCTTCACTGCCGGCGGGACCCGCGTAAACGGCCGCCCATTGCTGCGTCACCTGCGCCGGAATTTCGTTTGGCGCGGACGATATGCCGAAAATTATCAAGATAAGAGCGCAGGTAATCCGCTGAAATTGCGATTTCATCTTCCCTCCTTTTTGGCCGCAGTACGGCTGAAGATGGATAGATAGCCAAACCAGGAACCGAGGACTGTGGTACGGTTATCTTGTATGGCTTCTTCGCTTCCCTATCTCATGTACAGTTTTAACGTATTGGCGTAATATTTCCTCCCCCGCTTCCGTTTCCAACGCCGTCCCCACCGCGATGAAATCCGCTCCGGCTCTGACTTTGGCGGCGGCGATTTCGGGTGAACGAATGCCTCCCCCCACGATCAAGGGCAGATGGACGGTTCGCCGCACGGCAGCGACGATCTCGTCCGGTACAGGAGCATCTGCCCCAGAACCAGCCTCCAGGTAGATCATCTTCAAGCCCAGGTATTGCCCGGCTAAAGCATGGTCGGCGGCCAGACCGGGATTGTCGCGCGGCAACGGTTGCGTGCCGGAGACCTCTTCCACCGCCGTGGTCTTGCCTGAGGCAATCAGCATGTACCCGGTGGAGATGGTTTCCAATTCGTAGCTGTGAATGAGGGGCGCCGCCTGGACGTGCTCTTCGATCAGCCAGCGCGGATTACGCCCGGAAATCAGAGACAGGAACAGCAGGGCGTCGGCGTCCGGGGAAAGCTGAGTGTGTCCGCCGGGGAAAATAATGAGCGGCAGATCGCAGGCGCTTTTGACTGCCGTTACCGCTTCTTTGAAATCATGATTAACCATGCGGCTGCCGCCAATCAGCAGTGCGTCCACTCCGGCGTCGCGGCATAGACAGGCTTTGGCCGCGAGAACTTCAGGCGCGTGGTCGTCGGGATCCAGCAGGACGAAGAAACCAGCGCCTTTTTCGCGGCGGATAGATAAAAGTTGATCGTAGATGGTCATAATGCCACCCCTATCCCCGTGCCTTCACTGAATTCCTCAACACCCCAATCCCCTCGATCTCCACTTCCACCACATCGCCGTCGCCTAATGGCCCGACGCCTTCGGGTGTACCGGTGAGGATCAGGTCGCCGGGCAGCAGAGTCATGATGCCCGCGACGTAACGCACGATTTCGGCGGGGGAATGCACCATTAACGACAGCGGCGACTGCTGGCGCACTTGTCCGTTGACGCGGGTGGTGATCATTCCTTTTCCAGGGTCTTCAGTGGACAAGTACGGCCCCACGGGGCAGAAGGTGTCGAAACCCTTGCCTCTGGTCCACTGGCCGTCTTTCTTCTGCAGGTCGCGAGCGGTGACGTCATTGGCGGGAGTATACCCGAAGATCCCGGCACGAGCTTCATCCAGACTGGGACGGGATAGCTTGCGGCCGATGACCACTCCAAGTTCCCCCTCGAAGTCCACACGCTGGCTTTCCGGCGGCATGAGAATAATCCCATCCGGCGGCAGCAGCGCTGAGGGTGGCTTTAAAAAGAGCAGCGGTTCGGCGGGGGCTTCTTCGCCGGGATGAAGTTCTTTGACGTGTTCGCGGTAGTTTTTCCCCACGCAGACGATCTTGGTGGGAGTGCACGGCGGTAGAAATTTTGTCTCAGAGTCGAAGGCTACGCGCCGAACGTCTCGTGCCTCAGATTCCCAGGGCGCGGAGGAAAGTTCAAAGGCTTGATCACCTTCCAAGCGAACCCAGAAGTCGCGGTTATTCAGCCGTAAAAGTGCATATTTCATCGTGTTCCTCCCCGGGAATGAATTCCCGGGCTAAAAAGCTTCAGTCCACTGAAGTGGACGCAAACTGCAGTCATCCGCTTTGGCGGATCAAGAGTGAGTAGCCCAGGACTTTAGTCCTGGGAAATAATCGCCTTATGGTTACCCCTGTATTTCCACCGCGTCCGGCCCGCAGTAGGTCACTTTCCCCGTGATCGAGGCGTGGAGACGAGCTCCCAGATGCCCTTCGGGGATTTCGCCGATGACCTGCCCCAGGGTCACGCGGTCGCCTTCTTTCACCAGTGGGATAGCGGGAGATCCCGTGCCCTGGCGGGTGGGGAGGCGCACTCGGCTGGTTTCCAGCGGGATGATCTTCAATTCCGTCTTCCCGGCGTAGGCCGCTAGTTCGTAGCGGCGTACGATGCGCTCGCCTTGCGTGCGTCGGTATTTGCGCATGGGATGATCTTCGTACTCCTTCTCGACACGCGGGTAACGAATACCGTTCTTCATCAGCCCGGCGCGGATTTCAAAGTAGATTCGCCGCGGTGACAACCACAAGGGGCAGGCGTACTCGCACATGCCGCAGAACATGCATAGGAAAGATTCCATCACCACGTCGCTCTGGTAGGACAACCCCAGTGTGACGGCGTTCATGATCTTATGGGGGCGCAGCCTATGGCCTAAGAGGTAACGCGGGCAGGCTTCGGTGCACTGCATGCAATTGGTGCAAGCGGACTGTGCTTGCCGCAGGATATGTCTCATGGGAATGGAACGCTTCTGCAACAGGAAATTATCGGCAGGCAGGACGAACAGCCCTGAAGTGGTCTTGGTGACGGGTGTATCCAGGGATTCCTTAACCTCTCCCATCATTGGGCCGCCGATGTAGAGCACGGGGCTCTCGCAGGTCAGTCCGCCGCAAGCTCGAATAATGTCAGAGGCCATCATCCCCAAGGGAGCTTCCACCACTTGAGCTTTTCCGACTTCGCCCACGACGGTCAGCACGCGGCGTGTTACGGGAATGCTCTGCATTGCCCGCGCCAGGTTGACCAGCGTCTCGACGTTCTGAATAACCACGCCGACTTCCGGCGGGATGCCGGCTTCGGGCACGCGCCGTCCGGTGACTTCGCGCACCATCTCCTGCTCGTCGCCGGCGGGATAGTAGTCGGCCAGCTTGAAGATCTCGGCGGCTTGCGTTCCGGCGCGCGACTGCAAGTGGCTGATCACCGCGCCTCGCTTGGCTTTGATGGCAATGACGCGGCGGTTCGCGCCCACGGCTCGAGCCGCCAGTTCCAACCCTTCCACCAGTTCGCCGGTGCGGCTGACCATCACCGCCTGGTCGTTGGCCAGAAGCGGTTCGCATTCGGCACCGTTGGCGATGACGGTGTCAGCCCGCGCTTGTAGCTTGACGTGCGTGGGAAAACCGGCTCCGCCTGCGCCCACCACACCCGCCTCGCGCGCGGCGCGGGAAATATCTTTCGAGTCGTTATTCATTAAAGATAATATAGCAACTTTGAAGTGGAATTGCCACGAAATTGTGCGCTTTGCAACTTGGCAGGTGATTTGAAAGTAAGCTTATAGGATGGTGAGAGGGCTGAAACTTGCTTGACAAGCCGAGGAATTCTTCGTATATTAATTTGCTATATTTGGAAAGCGCCCCTGTAGCTCAGTTGGATAGAGCACTGGCCTCCGGAGCCAGGTGCCCGGGTTCGAATCCCGGCGGGGGTACAAATTTAGTGGCTGGTTGCTGGTGGCTGGAATAAAAGAGCGTATGGGGGTGGCCCGATCGGTTACGGTCGGGTTTTTATTTGTCTGATTTGCAGATTTTCTATTGTCTGGGCGGGTGGCCCGGTTTGCTCGCAAACCGGGTTTATTGTAAAAGAAGGTTCGACCCGTATCGGGGTCGGTAGGTGAGGAGGGTGGGGGGCTATTTTCTCCGGATTGAAACCCCCGGCTGTTCACATTCAACCCCGTTGGGGCTGTCCTTTTATTTTTTTAATTTTCTAACACTAACACTAACGACCAGCTACCAATTCTACCCCTCCTTCAACACCCCCAGATACGGCAGGTCGCGGTAGCGGCCGTTGTAGTCCAACCCATACCCCACCACGAAGACGTCTTCTATTTTGAAACCCACGTAGTCGGCCTGAATATCGGCCAGGCGGCGGCTGGGTTTGTCTAAGAGTACGCAGGTGTGGATCTGCGCAGCGCCGCGATCCTGGATGTAATTGCGGGCGTATTCCAGGGTGCGGCCGGTGTCCAGAATGTCGTCTACAATCAAGACCCAGCGGCCGTTGACGTCCAAGGACATGTCGCGCAGCAGGCGCATTTCGCCGCTCGATTTCGTGCCGGAATAGCTGGTAACGAAGATGAAGTCAATCAGCGGGTGGATATCGTTGATGTAGAGCAGCCGCACCAGGTCGGCGGTAAACATGAAACTTCCGCGCAGAATGCCGATGACGGTCAACTGCCGGCCCCGCAGGTCGCGCGCCAGTTCCAGGACCATCTGTCCCAAGCGGACCTTGATTTCCAGCTCGGTGATGAGCGGTTCGCGATGGAGGGAGAATTGATTCATGGGGTTTTATTCATATTGATGGAGCATAATTTTCCGCACATGGTGCAGACGATCTCGTCGTAGGCTTCGCTCTGGCGGCGCTTGTTGCGAGCCAGTTCGCCGTCAATGGCCAAATTGTACATGCCTTCCCAATCAAGGGCCACGCGCGCCTGAGACATCTTGCGATCCCATTCGGCGGCGCCGGGGAGGCCCTTGGCGATATCGCCGGAGTGCGCCGCGATGCGGGCGGCGAAGACGCCTTCACGCACTTCGGCAATCGTGGGCAGACGCAGATGTTCGGCGGGCGTGACATAGCAGAGGAAATCGGCGCCAGACGCAGCCGCGAGGGCTCCGCCGATGGCCGAGGTGATGTGGTCATACCCGGGAGCCACGTCGGTGGTCAAAGGGCCTAACACATAGAAGGGCGCGCCGTCGCAGATGGTTTTTTCAAGCTGGATGTTGGCTTTGACCTGATCCAAAGGAACGTGCCCCGGCCCTTCGATCATGGCC
>JAGVQJ010000074.1 GCA_020051775.1 Calditrichota bacterium
ACCCGACCATCGTAATAGACTCGATAGCCCTTTTTACGCAAGCGGATACAATAATCCGAATCTTCCAGACCGTTGCCGCCTTTGAACAGTTCGTCATATTCCAAAAGTCCGCGCCGGTAGAGCAGACAGTTGGCTGACAATCCCGGCACTTCTGCGACGAATTCGCGTTGCCCCTGATCTGGTTCGCCATAGCAGTATGGCCGCCAATTGGGGCCGGTACCGGCGGAGAAAATTTTCCCGTCAAACATCACAACCTTGCATCCGACCAAACCGATGTCTGAACGTGAGAGCATGGTTTCCAACATCAATTCCAGCCACCCCTCGGTGACGATCTCGCAATCGGAATCCAGCGAGGCCACGAATTCTGTGGTGCCGGATCTCAGGCCGACATTCCGATTTTCCGAGATAGATCTGGGCCCGATTGCTTCGATCCGGTTGAGAGGCAACCGGGTTTTGCTGCGCATAGATTCTTGCGCATAAAGATAATACTCGTCCTTTTCGCGGCAAGGAATGTATACATCTATTGATTGAACCGATCTATTCATTTTAACAACACAATTTTAAGCGCTTGATGCCAAGCTCCAGCGCGAAACCGGGCAATATAGATGCCGCTGGACAGATCCGCGCCATCAAGGACGGACTGATGGACGCCTGCGTTAAGTATACCCATATCCATGCTTTTCACCATACGCCCCTCCAGTGTGTATAGATCGAGCTTTAAGGAAGATGAGGCTGGTAAGTATACCGTGAAGGATGTCTGAGCATTGAAGGGATTTGGATAATTGCCTACAACTCTGAAGTCTGTGATGGGATTTATTCCAAAGTTCGGGATGGCTAAAACCTGCTGTGTCATTACCTCTATTGTGTCATTTTCCGGGAAATCATCCATGAGCCACTGCGTCACAAAAACGAAAGAATAATTGCCGGTGTCCGGTATGGCCATGTTGGGGAAATCAATAGTGTCGTCCTGACCCGGCTGCAGAACGGGAGTCGGTAATTCCTGATCATATAGGATCTCGAGACCCTGCTGAACCCAACACCGAGTATTGAATGCCTGGGAGGGTAAAGTCCCCAAATTTGATACGATGACCGAGGGTTGGAAAGGTTCGTTCGGCAAGGTAATTTCCGGCTGGAGAATTACCGTCGGCGCCACGTCGCGGATCATCCCGAGTCTGGAAACTATGGCAAGTGTGTCATTCTCCGTAATGTCATCAATCACCAGTTCTGTTATGAACTTGAAGGTGTATTCAGCTTGAACGGATGGATTAAACATCGGAAAAGTGATCAATGCCTGCTGTCCCGGATTCAGTTCCGGACAGACATATTGATGGTAATAGCTGGTATCGCCGGTCGAATCCAGAATGGTGCAGCAGGCCATGAAGGCACCTTCGAAATAGTCGCCGAGATTTTTCACGTAAGCTTTCGGCTGCAATGGCGCAAAAGGCATGACCGGCAGTGGATTGACAATTTGCACAAACGCCACATCATGCACCATCCCCACTCTCGTGTTTACGACCCGAAAATCATTGGGTGGTTCGATATCATTGGGAAGTTGACCGTCAAAGGTAAACGTGAATATTCCAGTGTCACCGGGAGTGAATGCATTGAATCCAAGGAGGGCAGATTCGCCAGGTGATAAATTATAAGCCTGAGTCGTCTGCTCGACCAAAACAGTCTCGTTTCGACTGATTTTCAATAGAACTGGAGCTACCGGTTCAACATAAGTCCCCACATTCTGAATTCTTATTGAGGGGTAGATGACGCCGGGAGGTTCCAGACTATCGGGTTCATATATCGCCGTGATAGCTAAGTCGTGAACCGGTCCAACCGTGTGAACATGAACATGCATGGAATCATTATGCCGGTAATCATCATCGGGCAAATTACTATAGAAGTAAATTGTGTAATTTTGGTTGGGAATTAGCGTCGTATCTCGAAAGGTGATGTCAACCAAGGTTTCAGGTTCAATGGGATATTGATGAACCACACTGTCGTAATACACAAGTACATTCCCGGAGTCTTTTCTGATCGTGCAAATGAATGGCACTTGATTTTCCGTGACCGATCCGTAATTGATGAACCGCCCTTGAGGTTCAAAGGTCAGGGAATCCAAAATGCCGCTGTCGGGAAATATCGGGATATAATGGGAAATATCATGAACGATCGTGCCGGGAGGCACGAGTTTCCAGATGTAAGGAGCACCGTCACGGAAGTGCGAGATCCACCAAATCTGGCCATTTGTGGCGATTCCTTCGGGAACAGATAGCGGACAAATCAGCATTTCTTCGATTGTCCAGGAATTGAGGTTAATAATATAGGTATAATCCGGGAAACCCCAATCCGAGGAATTTACCCAAATATCTCCATCCCAGTATTGTAACCCAAGATTCCAGATCCAGGGCCAGGAATGCCAAGCGACTACCTCGTTACTGTCAGGATCGAACTCCATCAAAAACTTCTGATAGCCGTGATTCATCGCTGAAATCCACAAATGTCCCCCGAAACTGTCATAAGTCAATCCATAAAAATAATAACCCGAGAAAGTAAAGATTTGGGTTACCATGAGAGTCTCCGGCATCATGCGGACAAGTTGGCTTTGGGTATTGCCAAAATTCGTCATCCAGAAAACATGACTATCATGCGTAAGCCCCCAGGGTTGGTCAAGCGAGACCGGGTAAATATCATAAACTTGCAGATTGTACGGATCCATGGTGAAGACGGTATTAGACTCATTATCCACATTCCAAAGGAGTTTACCGTCATAATAAAGTTCGCGCGCGCCGAATCCAGGCGAAGGGTATTCCTGTAGCATCACCCAATTTTCCTGCCCTAATCCCTGCGAAAACAGAAACATGAGCAGCAGAGTGGTATAGATTGTGTTTTTCACGACAACCTCCAAGTTGAAAAAACGTGATCTAATATAACACATTTCCCCCCCCATGTCAAGTGCAATTTTTTGCATATGAAATTTTTTTCGTCCGAGCAACTTTAGGCGCAGCTTCGGCGTCCAATGGATGAGCAGGGGGAAGCCGGAATAAGTGGTGTGCATGGATCAGCTGGAAATCGAACTGATAACCAAGGCCCGAGACGGCGACCAAATCGCTTTCGCCGGGTTGGTGGAACGGCACGACGCGCGAGTGATGTCCCTGGTGCGGTCCATTCTGGGCCCGGGCTTCGACGCCGAAGAGGCGTACCAGGAGATTTTTCTGAAAGTGCACCGTTCGCTGGCTTCCTTCCGCTTCGAGTCGGATTTTTCGACCTGGATTCACCGTATCGCCGTCAACGCGGCCCTGACCAGACGCCGCTCTCTTCAGCGCCGCCGGCAAAAGGAGCAGGTGATGGATGGTGATGACTTCTTCGAAATGACGCCATCGTCGCCTTGGGACAACCCGGAAAACCAGCACTTGCGCCGCGAGATCCTGGAAAAGATTGAAGCAGCCTTGCAGGACATCCCCCCCCGGCAGCGCGCGGTGTTCGTCATGAAGCACGATCAGGGGATGAAGTTAAAAGAGATCGCCAGGGCGCTGGGAATCGGCGAAGGGACGGCCAAGGCTTACTTGTTCCGCGCAGTGGAGAATCTGCGGCGCACGTTGATGCCTTATTATCAGGGGAAGTGATGGTCGGGATCGGGGGCAATCCCAACTAAGAAACAAACCTGTCATTCCCGCAAGGGCTTCAGCCCGCGTCGGGAATCGATTCCGGGCAAACCGGAATGACTGAAATTATATGGATTGAAATATGGACTGTAAGGATTTCGACGAGCTGTACTGGCTAAAAGCCTACGGCGAGAATATCAACGGCGGCGAGGATGGGTTCCTCCGGCATCTGGAAACCTGCCCAAACTGTCGGGCGCGCCGAGAAGAGTTGGATCAGGTGCGCGCGCTCCTGACGGTAAGGGCGCCGGAACAAGCACGACCGGAAGCGTTGCAAGCAGCTCGCCGTCGGCTGGCCGCGCGGCTGCAAACGCGTC
>JAGVQJ010000006.1 GCA_020051775.1 Calditrichota bacterium
ATAGATCAGGCTGATAATAACTGCGAGATCCCACCTGCCCAGCCAGATCGAGATGCAAACTTGAACCGCCTGGATCTCTTCCTCGCAGAAGGTCCATCCCTGTGCCGAAAGTAAAGGTGGTGGAACTCTGATCAGGATCGCCGGATGAAGGCCGGTAACGGAATCCCAGACGCACCGGCATCTCGGCCAGCAGGCGGTGTTCCACACCCCCACCGAGGGTTATTACGTTTCTCAGGGCAGTAGTTACATCACTGCGCGAGTATTGCCTCCAGAGCTCGGCGCGAGCTTCAATGACGACCATCGTGCGTATGGGATTAACGGGGAACCAGGCCGCTCCCAGGGTAATCATGGGCGGAGGCGATATTTCGGGGTAAGTTGTCGTACTAGTGGATTCGTCCTCAAGTTTTAACTTTTGCTTGAACAGCGCTGGCTGATACCCAAATCCCAGGACTAGCCGCTGCTGCCAGCGCCAGGACAATCCCAGGTTTATCTCCAAGGGCAACTTATCATAAGATTGACTCCATCCCAAAGATTTCACGGAGGAATCGGGATGAGTATAGGTGGTGCGGGTGTCGCTGTGGATCGAACCGGACAGCAAACCCACCGACAATCCCACCGCCAGATTGGGGATCGGTTGCGCGGCTATAGCCAGACTGATGGCCTCCGTGCCGCCTCGCGTTTCGATGGTATTGTAACCCAACACCTGGTCGCTCTGACCGCCGCTGCCGAAAGTACCCCTCACCTCTTCCTCATAAGTATAATCCTGGCTGGAACGCGGGAAATATCCCAGACCCACAGCAAGAGATGGAAGGATTTTCTGTGGAATCAGCATCTGCCCTGCGGTGAAGAAGCGGCCGTAGGCCCGCTCGTTGAGAACGTACTCGTTATAGTAGATGATACTGCCGAAAGTGTCGTAAGTGGGACGAGCGCGACCTTCGCGTTGCAAAAACAGACCGCCTCCGCCGCTGAAAGTCCAAGTGCGATCGGCCAGGGCCGCCAGGGAGGGATTCCAGGCCAGGGCGGCGGGGGAATTTACCAAACCAACAGAAAATCCGCCCAGAGCCGCGCTGCGAGCGTCCAGCGATTCCAAAGGAATACCACTGATCTGGTCGCTCCATGTAAACGCCCCAGCGCCTGGGGAAATGATCGCTATGGCTATGATCAGCCAAGCAAAAGAACGCATCAGAGTTCTCCTATTATCCGTATCGGTAAGTTAAATAAGTTGAGGGTTAAGATCAAGTTAAAAATGGGGAGAGTGGGGAAAATGCTGCGCAAAAATCTCGGTTGCGCAAAAAATTGCACTTGATTTTGGGTAATATTATGAGTATATTGTTATCAGAATAACTCTTTGGAATTACTCTTTAATGGAGATAACCGTGAAATCAGCATTGATTTTATTGAGCTTGGCGCTGATGACCGTTGTACTGGTGGTGACGAGTCAGGCCCAGGCGATAGGCCCCGTGAACTCGACTGGCGGATTACACCCCTCGCCGGCGGACAGTATGTGGCAACCGGTGACCGTTGTGGATATAACCAACTTAACCGGCAGCATGAACATATTGTCGGCCATCTGCGTTGGTGCAGCAGGCATCGGGCCTTATGTTTACGTTGTTGACGGCAGAATTTCTTCCAGTGGAGCGGACAATGTCATCCACCGGTTTAGTTTGGACTGGACGCTCAATGCCACCTATCCCATACCGCCTGATTTGGGTTACCAGCAGTACAGTGGACAGCAGGGTATCTTCGACATGACCTGGGATGGAACCTATATTTATTGCTTCAATAGGCAGCCAGGTGGGGGAGCCGGAGTGATTTTCGCCTTCGATTTAAATGGTAATTTCCATCCCGAAATGAATATAAATGTTTTAAACACCTACGGGAACGGCACCTATGGGTTGACCTACGATCCGGCAACCGATCATTTCTGGATTACCAAGGAAACCGGTTTTGGCCAGATACATGAATATGATCGGGCCGGCAATCTGCTCTATTCCGGTACTTTAGGATTTGAAGATATGGCTGCTGGGATCACATGGGATTATCTGAATCCCGGAGGACCTTGCATTTGGGGGATTAGCTGGAATGGCCCCACTACGCTTCACAAATTCAATCCGTTGAATCACTTAATCATGTCATCGCAACCCTTTAACGCACACGGCGGTCCCGGAGGCTGCGAAATGACCCTAAGTTACAATCCACCTATGGTCAGTTTAATAGGAGTTGGAATGTACAGTAATGGGCATGACAGCCTTTATGTGTATGAGATGTATGCTTATTTCAATTCCTTTGTCCCCTCCCCTCCAACTTCATTTACAACCACGAATAACGGCTCCGCGCTGCTGGCCTCGCTGGCGTGGACAAATCCCACTTCAACCTTAAACGGTCAGGCTTTGATCTCCATTACTGCTGTGCAAATAGAACGAGACAGTAGCCTCGTCGCGACTTTACCAGGCAATCCTGGTCAAGCCATGACTACTACTGTAACCGTACCGGTTGCGGGGATGTACAATTTCCAGGTATATTGCCTCAACGATTCCGGTGAAGGAATGCACGCCACTCAGAATGCCTGGATTGGACTGGACGTCCCCTCAGCGCCTGCAAGTGTAATGGCCACTGGACAAGGCATGAGCGCCCATATCACATGGACAGCTCCAACCGCAGGCCAACATGGTGGATATTGGCCCCCGGAATCGTGGGACGGTCAGAAAATTTACCGAAATAATGTCCTGATTTCCACATTGACGGGTACCAATAACTCTTACCAGGATGCAGTTCAACAACCAGGCAATTACACTTACGGGGTGGCTTATTTCAACTCCTCAGGCGATGGTCCCACCGCCAACGCCACGCCTATTTCATTGCCTCAACCCATACATGAGCTGATCGTTAACGGTGGCTTTCAAACCGGAAACCTGGCCCCTTGGTACAATGGAAGTTCACAATATGCCTGGTGGCTTGCAGGTTCTTACTATGCCTGGACCTATTATGGAGCTTTCGGCGCCTCGCTTCGTCAGGATTTTACGCCCACTCCCACCAGTCAGATCACTTCCGTGACTTTCAAGGCGAAGGCCACTTATAACGCAGATTACGACGTTCCCATGTTCGTGACCTTTCATTACCAGGGTGGAGGGTCCATCACCAGCAGTCTCATGGTGAATCAATCCTGGCTTACCTATAATGTCACAAATTTTCTTCTCCCTAATGCTCTTGTGAATGGAATTGAGATTGCGGGCGGCGGGTGGGCGGGTGACGAACCCTACCACTATCTGGATGACGTCTCCATCGTGACCCTATCATCCAGCCATGACGTTCAAATCACTCTGACCCCTGTCAATCCTCCCATCATCATCCCGGCCAATGGAGGAAATTTCAGCTTCAACGCCACTTTGATCAATCATGAGACCAATCCGGTGACTTTCGACGTCTGG
>JAGVQJ010000115.1 GCA_020051775.1 Calditrichota bacterium
GCGACAGGCTTTCGAGCCAGATCCAAATCGCAAAACCCTTGGCCATATCTTCAATGAGCAAGATGATTTGTTAAAGGCGCTGGACGTACCGGAAGCTCAAAGAGACGAATTAGCGCGACTGGAAGATCCGGGGAATAGAAATCCCTGGCGGCCGGTTGACTGGAGATATGTCCTCTTGTCGGAGCAGATCCAGGTTGCGCCCAATACCAATGAGCAGTTTTGCCAGATCGGGTTCTGTGGCCCGCTGCTGGTTTGGGCTGAAGATGGCAAAATTATTGAGGTTGACCCCAGCAAGGCTCGTGAACAGATGGCTCGGCTCTATGACCTGTTGGCCAACGTCAATATTATCTTCGTGATGGATGCCTCATTAAGTATGGGTCCCTACCTGGACATGGCTGCCGGAGTGGCCGAAACCGTGATGAATTCGGTTGATCAGGAGCGCCTGAAAGTGAAATTCGGCGCGGTGGTCTACCGGGATTTGAAGGACGATCCGGCGCGACGATTTGATCAGAAACCCTTAACCGGCGATGTCGGCGAAATGGCTGAGTTTCTCCGCACGCGGGAGGATTTCAGTGCGCAGCACGACGATTATGAAGAAGCGTTGTTTGCCGGGGTAAAAATCGCCCTGGAGGATATAGCGGAAGAAAATGCCACCAATATTATTTTCATCATCGGCGACGCCGGCAATTCTGATGCCAAAGACACTCCTTCTCTGCAGACCACTCTAACCGAGATCGGAAATTTGTGCAAGCAGAAGTGGCCCTGTATGTTCGCACTACACGTAAGCGGACCTCCTAGAAATGACGCCGAAAGAAGAGCCATCAGCAAATTCGAGCCTGACCTCGGCAAGATCTTCAGGATGCTGGAAGCCTCTCAAACTTCGAAATTGGAATCCATGGGTGGAGTGGTGATGGAAGCCAGAAGCTTGAAAGTGACGGGCATGAAAAGCGCCCAGGCGGTGCAATCCGATATCAGCGAGGCTACCCGGAATTTGTCGCAGGACTTGGCGAACGTTTTGACTGTGCATGCTCGCGCCGCCGAAATCCTCTGTCTGAATCCCGACAGCATCACCGTGTCTCACCCGGGCGTTACCACGACCACTTCTTCTACCGCCGGCGGTTCCTTAACCGGCCCGCCCAACGCCTATGTGATTCGGGCGCGCACCTTGCAGTTAATCGCCAATATTATCGGCGGCGATGCGGCGGATATGGCCGATGTCATAACCCGTGAACGTGTGCAGATCTTCGAGCCGGGATGGGTTTTATCTTACGACCGCGACTTCCAGAGGGTGATGAAAGAAGTGGTTCTAATCTCGATTAAAGATTTAGGCTCGATGCTTAAAGCCATTGACGAGCTCCTGTCGGTTCCCTATCTGGAACCCCACACCGTAGGCGATTTTTGGTTGCAGAATGCCGCCACCTTTCTGGGGATTGATCCGGCGGATCTGCGCACTGCCGCTGTGTCAGAATACGTCAACTGGCGTTACGGCATCGCCTTCAAGGATCTGAGCTTCTTTTTGTCGAAGTCTTACGATGAGATCATGAAGAGCACTCCGGAGGAATTGGAACAATTCCGTACGGTGGCGGAGAAATCCAAGGAGAAGCTGACCAAACTCAAAAACAGCGATGTCTGGTTCCGCAACTACGCTGATGACTATGCCTGGATTCCGGTGGATAATATGCCGTAGGGCCTAAAAAGATTTGCAGGGAAGTCATTCTTATATTATTCACCAGCTCGGAGTAGAAATGGCGCATGAAGAGATGAACAAGTTTGTTTTTTCCCTTCAAAACGTGCAAAAGAATTATCCTAACAATCCCATCACGTTTGAGAAGTTGAACATTCCGCGCGGCCAAATGGTCGGTGTCCTGGGGACCTCCGGTTGCGGTAAAACTACCCTTTTAAACCTCCTCGCGCTGATAGACAACTATGACCACGGTGATATCGTCTATTATCCCGCTGAGGGAGCAGAAAAGGAAATACGGTATCATGAAATCCGAACTAATGTCAATCGGAAAGCGGAAATCCGAGCCGGCAGCTTCGGCTACATTTTCCAAAGTGATGAGCTGTTGAATCAATTCTCAGTGGGGCACAACGTCCAATTGCCCTTCTGGCTCCAACAGAAAGAACTAACGCCGGAATACCTGGAAGAGCAATTGAAATTGGTTGGTCCTCGCGGCAACCACCTGGATCACTGGGCATTCCGCAATCCCGCCGATCTGTCTGAAGGGCAACGCAGCCGGGTGGCGTTGCTGCGCGCCTTCGCAGGCGATCCCCAAGTCATCTTTGCAGATGAACCGACTGCCAACCTGGACAAGCACATCGAAACGGAAATCATGGGTCTGCTGGTTGACTGGTTGAAGCATGGGGAGGGTCAGCGCACAATTTTGCTGTCAACTCATAATATTGATTTAGCCGCCCAATACTGTTCACACTTCATTATTATCCGGCAGAAGGCAAATGCGTTCATACCCGATGATAATGATCCTAACACCATAACGACTGGCGTTGTTCATAGAGAGGTTATTGAATACCAGAAGCAGTACGACACCGACCGGACTTACCAGGATCTCCTTGAACTCATTTTTGGCAGCAGAAGATCTACTCAGGGTCCAAAACGGATTATGGATCCGACTCCCACTGACAAGAACAATCAATCTCTATGGAAAGTATTTTGGAAATTGTTGCGCTATGATTTCTGGCGACATCCACGCAGTAAAAGGAACTTTTTTGTAACCTATCTGTCGCCCGTGCTGTTTATTTTTGCCGTTCTCACCCTGGTGTGGGGAGGCAGTTATATCTTGGGGGTAAGGGCGGGTAACGACCGGGAATACCAGGCGGCGATTCAGAATGACCTGCTCTGGACGACGGAGATCATGGGCGCGTCTTCGCAGATTGGAGGATTTTCCGAGCAGTACGGTGAGTCACTCTGGAGATCGGTGAAGGGCTTTTCACGCTGGCCGGTATTAGCCTATCAGAATGGGAAACAGAGCGTGGGCGGTTCCAGTGGTCTGACACGCATCTTGGGGCGCACGATGGAGAAGGATGATCCGCTATTGGACGCCATCGAAAAATCCTTGATCTGGCCGGATCTCGAAGAGGGTAGAAAAGGCGCTATAGAACTCTTTAAAGCCGGTAAATTCGGCGTTATCGTTTCAGCGGATATGCTGGTCGGCAGTTTACAATTCTCCCGGGATAATTGGCCCCGGGCACTCGCCGTCAGGTCGGACTCTGCGACTGCCTTTTGGCTCCCCATTTTGGGTGTCGCCAAAGAGATTCCCGCTGGTGATTTTATCGTCAGTCTGCCGGTCCACGATGCCTATATATTCGAACCTTTCGAGAAAAACTACCTCCATCCAAGTAAGTTGAATTTACTGGTGAAGAAAGAGGTTGTCAACACCGAGGAGGCGCTGGACAGAGTTTCTAAAGTGTTAACGAGTGCGGGGTTGAATATAACTTCCATTAACCCTAAAACTGTGGAAGGGAATTTTATCCTGCAGGTCAGGCTTGACCAAAGCGAAAGTCAATTCGGAATATGGAATAAGCTCGAGTCCAGTTGGGGAGACCTGGGACAATATCTATCTAATTTCGAAATTCCCATGACCTTTCCCTCGGTCCATTCAAGCAAGGATTATATTCATTGGTCGGTTATCCTTAATCAGAGCTTATCAGCCGTGGACAGTTTTATCCAGGTTTGCTACGAAAAAGATCTCTTCATTGACACGTCGGTACGCACGCGGCTGAAGTCGCTCAATGAGAGTCATGCGATTTTCGATCTCATGTCACGTCTGTTGCTGATCACGACCCTGGTACTGGGACTGATCCTGTTGTTTACCAGCACCTGGTTTGACAGCGATAAAAAGACGCACTCGGTAGGAGTCATGCTGGGGATCGGAGTCGGCAGAAAATTTCTCATCCTGGCGTTCACGGCGCAGTTAATTCTACTGATCGGCGCCGCAATCCTCATTTATTGCCTTCTGGATATGGCGGGTGTTGCTGGTGCGTTGGGCTTGAATTACGCAGGATTTTCGACCTACTGGTGGCTATATTGCGTCGGTGTGAGTCTGGTGATCCCGGTCGGCATCATGATGATACGCTATTGTTTGTATAGAAATGAGCCTGCCGTGCTGTGCCAGCACCGCTCCTGAAGGCAGAATGGAATGACACCCCACCCGGCAACGTCAATGCCGGGTTTTTTATGTTCAGGTAAAGGGGCGAGGCGATCTGCAGCAATAATCCTACGGCATGTTGTCCACCGGGATCCAGGCGTACTGTTCGTCATAGTTAAAGAACCAGATATCGCTGTTTTTGAGCTGGGTCAACTTGATCTTCGACTTCTCCGCCACCGTACGGAATTGTTCCGATTCCTCCAGAGTGCTCTTCATGATCTCATCGTAAGACTTCGACAAAAAGGAGCTCAGATCCTTGAAGGCGATGCCGTAACGCCAGTTGACGTATTCTGACACAGCGGTAGTGCGCAGATCCGCCGGATCAATCCCCAAAAAGGCGGCGGCATTCTGCAACCAAAAATCGCCCACCGCATGGGGTTCCAGATAGGGAACGGACATGAGTTCGTCCAAGGCTTTGAGCATTGAGCCTAATTCTACTTTTGAGATGAGAATCACCTCTTTCATCACCCGCTGAAAGTCGCGGTCATAAGTCAGCACCCAACCGGGTTCGAAGATTTGAATCCGTTCTTCAGACAATGTCCATAGTGAGTCCTTTTTAGCTTTATTCAGTATCAAGGAAAGCAGCGGCGATTCTTTATAAAAGTAATGGGGTGATGGACAAATACCAATTTGACAAAACTGCTCATTTGAATTAGGCCAAACTTGGATTTGTTCAGACAAAAGCACCAAACGCCATTCTATGGGTTTCCAAGGTGTTCTATCGCCTTTATCCACCCAACGCGCCATCTCAGCCCGCTGAGCTTCCGGTACGTCCAGCGCCTTTAACAAATCATCTTGCTCATTGAAGATATGGCCAAGGGTTTTGCGATTTGGATCTGGCTCGAAAGCCTGTCGC
>JAGVQJ010000094.1 GCA_020051775.1 Calditrichota bacterium
AAGTTCAACAAAGCCCGCTTCCAGGCTTTGCAAGAGGCCGAACAGGTTGACAAGGCTGAGGTCAAGCGCAAGAAGGCCGAACGAGTGCGGGAAGAGGAGCTGGAAAAGATTCTGGCTCAAACCATTGAAATCGTCACTCCTACTGGAGCGACGCCCGAGGTTCCTCCGGCTGTTATCGTCACCCCGCCCCCGCCCGAAGTCGTCGAGATTCAAGAGACGGCTCCGCCTGAACCTGTCCCGGAAGAAGCTCCGCCCCGGTTAATACCGGAACCTGTTGAAGCCGCCCCAGCGCCGCCGGAAGAACCCGCTCGCGAGCCTGAGCCGGTCGTTGCAGAACCGATCGAGGCCTCCAAGCCCGAACCTCCAGCCCCACCCGTGGTGGTGGAAACTGCTCCACCCGTGGTTGCTGAAGAGGAGAAACCGGCCGGCAAGCCCTCTTCCCCGAAACCAGGAACGTTCGAAGCCATGATGCACGAGGCCAAGCGCGAGCAGACCGTGCAGCGAGCCCGGCAACTGGTGAAAGAACGCGAGACGGGGACCAAGACTCCGGCCGCAGCCGCCTCCGGTGCAGGAGCTCAGCCGGCCGCTCCGGGTAAAAAGCGTCATTTGAAACGCAAGGAAACCGCCGAAGAAGCGGCCATTCGCCGCGCGGTGGAACGTTCGCAACGCGCCGCCAAAGATCGTAAACGAGAAAAAACGACGCCCGCCGCTCCGCCGCCTGCCGGCGCTGCCCCGGTGGCCGCCGCCAAACCATCAGGACGTCGCCGCCGTTCTAAAAAGTCCAAAATTGACCAGCGCGTCATTGATGCTTCCATCAAGCAAACCCTGGCTTCGATGGAAGAGAAAAAACCTCGCAAGCGGCATCGCCGGACGCAGGAATCGGGGGATTTGGCGTTGGACGAAAACGTTCTGCGCCTGACGGAATTCCTCTCCACGAATGAATTGGCGTCGCAATTGGATGTTCCCGTCATCGAGTTGATCAAGAAATGTATGGATATGGGCCTTCAAGTCACGATCAATCAGAGGCTTGACAAAGACATCATCGAATTGTTATCCGGTGAATACGGATATGAGATCCAATTCCAAAGCGAATTCGAGGGGGTGGAGGAGATCCAAGAGGAGGAAGAGGGGGTTGAAGCGGATCAACAACCGCGACCGCCGGTCGTCACCATCATGGGACATGTGGATCACGGCAAAACCAGTCTCCTCGACTATCTGCGCAAGTCCAGCATCGCCGCAGGTGAAAGCGGCGGCATCACGCAACATATTGGCGCCTACTCGCTGGAATACAACAATAAATTTATCACCTTCCTGGATACTCCGGGGCATGAGGCATTCACCGCCATGCGCGCTCGCGGAGCCCAAGTTACCGATTTGGTTGTTCTGGTCGTGGCCGCCGACGACCACGTGATGCCGCAGACTATCGAAGCCATCAACCACGCCAAAGCTGCCGGCGTGCCGATTATCATTGCCATCAACAAGATTGATAAACCCACCGCCGACGCCGACCGCATTCGCCGCGAGCTGGCGGATCAGGGCATCCTGGTCGAAGAGTGGGGCGGTAAATTCCAATCCGCCATGATTTCAGCCAAAACCGGTCAAGGGGTGGAAGACCTGCTGGAGGAGATCCTGATGGCCGCCGAAGTTCTAGACCTGAAGGCCAATCCCGATCGCCTGTCGCGCGGCATCATCATCGAATCGCGCTTGGATCGCGGTCGCGGGCCGTTAGCCACAGTCTTGATCCAAAAAGGGACCCTGCACACCAGTGATATTTTCGTGGCGGGAGCTAGCTCGGGCCGCGTCAAAGCCATGCTGGATGAATATGGGAATAAGGTTAAAAAGGTTCTACCGGGATTCCCAGTGCAGGTGTTGGGCTTCGACGGCACGCCGCAAGCTGGTGACTCGTTCATCGGCATGGAATCCGACCGGGAAGCCAAAGCAGTCGCCTTGAAACGCCAGGCCTTGCAGCGCGAACAGGCCTTTAAGCAGATTCGCAGTTTAACTTTAGAAGGATTGTCCCAGCGCATCAAGCAAGGCGAATCCCGCGAACTGCCTTTGATCATCAAGGGCGACGTGAACGGATCGGTGGAAGCCTTGAGCGACTCGCTGATGAAGTTGGGTTCTGACGAAGTCAGTGTTAAAATCATCCACAGCGGCGTGGGCGCCATCACCGAAACCGATGTCAATCTGGCCGAAGCTTCCGGTGCGTTAATCATTGGTTTTATGGTTCATCCCAACTTGAAAGCGCGAGAATTAGCCGCTCGGGAAAACGTTGAGATCCGTATCTATCGTATCATCTATGACGTGACTAACGATGTCAAGGCGGCTTTGGAAGGCCTGCTGGCGCCCAGCTTGAGCGAAAAGCACGTAGGCACCGCCGAAGTTCGCCAGGTATTCCGCGTGCCCAAGATCGGGACAGTAGCAGGTTGTTACGTGCAATCGGGCAAAATCGAACGCAGCGCCTTAGTGCGCCTGCTCCGCGACGGTCAACAGGTTTATGAGGGCCAGATCTCCTCTCTGAGGCGATTCAAAGACGATGCGCGTGAGGTGGCCGAAGGTTTTGAGTGCGGTATCGGCATCGCCAACTTCCAGGACATCAAAGAAGGCGATACCATCGAAGCTTACCAGGTGATCGAAACGAAGAGGACTCTGGCATGAGTCGCAGACGGTTTGGCGACCCAGCGGCGCGTAGCCCCGGTCGCCGACAAGCTCGGGTCAATGACTTGCTTCGCCGCCAGTTGGGATTGATCCTGGAACGGGAATTCCGCGACCAACTGCCGGCGATGGCCACGGTTACGGAAGTGCGGACTACCCCCGACCTTCGTCTCGCCCGGGTGTTCGTGTCCGTCTATGCCGAACGGCCTGTGCAAGACAAGACCATGATTCTATTACAGCATTTGACTCCGGGCATTCGCCAGTTTTTAGCCGGCGAAGTGCTTTTGCGCTTCCTGCCAACATTGGAATTCCGATTGGATCTTTCGGCGGAATACGCCCAGCATATTGATGATCTTCTGCATGGCCATGAGTCCGGCGAGAAGCAGTGAGAAATCGTTTCGACAGCAAGCGGTGGAGTTCGCCGCGCTGCTGGGCGGAGAGAAATCTGTGCTGGTTGGTTCGCACAAATCTCCCGACGGCGACGCTTTATGTTCTTTGTTGGCAGCCGCTCGCATTCTGACCATTTTAAGCAGTCGCCCGGTATGCGTGGTAGACGGGCAGATACCGGAGCGATTCAATTTTCTACCAGGCGCCGACCAGATTCGCTCGCTCGCACAATTGACTTCCTGGAATTTCGACGCCGTATTAACTGTGGATTGCGGTAGTTTGTCGCGCTTGGGGGCCCTCGCTGACAGAATCGGTTCCGAGCCGCTTTTAGTCAATATTGATCATCATCCCGATAATTCACTCTTCGGCCGATTAAATATCATTTTCCCCGAAGCCTCCTCCACGGCTGAACTGCTCTATGACATTATTTTAGCGTTGAATGTCCCGCTGGACGTAGATCTGGCCACCATTTTATACACCGGCCTCATGACCGATACCGGTGGATTTCGGTATTCCAACACCAGCAGCACCGCGTTCGCTATGGCGGCGCGGCTGGTCCAGGCAGGTGCAGATCCGGCCATTCTGGCTCAGGCGATCTACAGCAATAATTCCCTGCACGGCATCAAGCTTTTGGGCGAAGCGGCGCATTCCCTCGATCTGAGTGCCGGAGGGCGCGTCGCTTCCATGACTGTACAGCAGCCCGAGGCCAGCGAGGAGTTGGAAGAGATCACTGATTTCGCACTCACAATTAAAGGGGTCAGGGCCTTAGCGTTGTTCCGATTAGCCGGGAACACCGTGCGATGCAGTTTACGCGCCCGTGGCTCACACGATGTGGCCCGCATCGCTCGTAAGTATGGAGGCGGGGGCCACCAGAAGGCCGCCGGATTCACCTGGGACGGTTCCTTAGAAGAGATCCGCATCCGCGTTTTGGCGGATTTGCGTGAAGAGGTGGAAGAGCAGCTTGAGAATATCCCCGCGGCTGAAAAGATTCTCCCTACACCCCCTTTTAAAAGGGGGGAATGAAGGATGACGCCTGAACCGCCGGTGCTATCACGGCGGGATAGTTTGCGCAGCGCTGATTTTGAGGCGGGAGTCGCACTATTGGTTGACAAACCCGCCGGTATTACTTCTTTTGGTGTGGTGGCTCGGATTAGACGTTGGACGCGGATTCGCAAGGTCGGCCATGCCGGTACGCTGGATCCTTCCGCCACCGGATTGATGATCGTACTGACGGGTAAGGCCACTCGCAGCCAAGCCTCTTTCATGGGTATGGATAAGGAGTATTTGTCAGGTGTTCTACTGGGAGTCGAGACCGATACCTGGGATCTGGACGGCCAGGTCGTAAGCCGGACAATGAATCTTGATATTACGCGGGAGCAGGTTTCCGAAATTCTACGCACCCGCTTTGGTGGTGAAATAGAGCAGTTCCCGCCGATATTTTCGGCTCTTAAAGTAGGCGGTGTGCCCGCGTACCGGCTGGCGCGCAAAGGGAAAGCAGTGGATTTGAAGCCACGCCGGGTTAAAGTTTACAGCCTCGAATTGGAAGC